>NZ_CP073011.1:3900000-4200000 GCF_018075365.1 Virgibacillus pantothenticus | reverse complement strand
TCATTTGATCGGAAAAAGCATATCGTATCGCCATTTAAAAAAATTATTTCAGGGGTCGGAATGTTTGCTAGTTTAATTTTCTTAGCATTACTGTTAATTCCTGGTTCACCAGCTTTTCTAGGACTCCAATCACAAATTGCTTTGGCAGTCTGGATTATGTTGGGGGTTGGCTTTTATTTTGTTAAACGCGAAGAATTTAATAAAATTCCGAAAGAAGAGTTAAATTATTTGATCTTGGGATCGAAAAAAATTGAAGCGAAAAACTGGAATTTATAAAATGCTAGAGAACTATTAAAATGTATCTTTTATTAAAAACTTAATAAAATTATGCTGTATCTAAAAGATGATTTCTGTATTGAACAGGAGTCATCTTTTTTAGATCTGATTGAGACATATATCACATATTTGTTTAATTTCGTTCATGAAAGTGAAGAAATATTACTTCGATAAGGAAAGATATGTTTAGAAATAAACAATGAACTTTGTCTTATATTCTAAGTGTATTTTCATAATGTTATGATTGAATATCTATTTCTAATTAAAAGTATTAATGAAAAATCTTAAAAATTTACAAATTCTTTACTTTTATCTAATATGCACTCAATATTCAATATCTATAATAGAACTAATCTAAAAATACATTCTTTAAATGAAAAGGAGAGTTATTTATGTCTATTAGAGGGATAGGACACAGGGGATATCCGGCTAAGTATCCAGAAAATACAATGTCTTCCTTTCATGCCGCTATTGAACTAGGTTTTACTCATATAGAGTTGGACGTTCACTTAAGCAAAGATGGTATTCCCGTTGTCATGCATGATTATAAAATAGACCGAATGACAAATGGAAGCGGAGAAATTAAAAACTATAATTTGGATGAACTGAAACAGTTCAAAATACATGAAAAAGAAACTATTCCAACATTAGAAGAGGTACTTTACCTAGCAAAAAATAAAGTTACTGTTTCCATTGAAATGAAGAATACTAAACTATACGATTCATTAGAAGAGAATGTATTTCAAGTAATACAACAAATGGAGATGCTTGATCAAGTTTACGTTATTTCATTTAATCATCATTCCCTTATGAAACTAAGAAGTCTATCTAAAGATATTAAAATAGGCCCCCTCGTAAATAAAATGAAACGCTCTCATTTCAGGCTTATTAATAAGCTAAATGCCGAGTATCTAGCGGTAAAACATGATGGAATAAGAGATAAATATGTTAAAAGGTTTGATGAGCTAGGTGTTCAGGTAGTTGCTTGGACAGTAAATAGTATTGAGCAAATGCAACGTTTTAACAAATATCCATCTATACTTATTACAACTGATGAATTGGAAAGGTACAAAAACTTTAAAAGCAGTAATGATATAACCGAATTTAACAAAGCTATCGTTTAAAAATAGAAAGTAATCATCTTTATCTTTCACACAGTTGCAAGTTATTAAGACGCGGTCATTTATTAAAGAAATAACAAGATGACAGCGTTGTTCTTCTGCAACTAAATATTTTTTCTGAACAGACAAGAGAGATAGAGTTAGTGTATGCAGGAGGATTCCTATGATTTATAGCGCGATTATTATATGTTTTGTTGCAGCAGTAATTTTAACACCCCTGGTTAAAAGTATAGCAATTAAAATTGGAGCAACAGATAAACCGAATTACAGAAAAGTGCATGAAAAAATAATGCCGAGATTAGGTGGACTCGCTATCTATGTCAGTTTTTTAATTGGATTTTTAGTGTTTTTACCAAACACGATTCATTACTTGCCTATTATGATAGGTGCAACAATAATTGTGTTTGTTGGAATTTTAGATGATTTATTTCAAAAATCGGCTAAATTCAAATTTATTATGCAATTAGTAGCTGCTACCATACCAGTTATTGGAGGATTCAAGATAGACTTTATAACGATACCATTTGCTGATCGAATTGAATTTGGTTTTCTTGCCATACCAATAACAATTCTTTGGATTGTTGCTATTACAAATGCAATTAATTTAATTGATGGATTAGATGGACTAGCAGCCGGGATTGCAGCTATTGCTTTCTTAACAATATCCGGCTTAGCAGTTTCTATGGGGAATATACCAATTGCATTAATTTCTTTTATGATGCTTGGTAGTACACTTGGATTTCTTATATTTAATTTCTACCCAGCAAAAATATTTATGGGTGACACCGGGTCCTTATTTTTGGGGTATATGATTAGTGTCATTGCAGTTACTGGTTTATTTAAAAATGTAGCTTTATTTTCGCTTTTAGTGCCTATCATTATTTTAGCAATTCCAATTTTAGATACTTTATTTGCGATTATTCGTCGTATTATACACAAAAAACCAATATCTGCACCAGATAAATCACATTTACATCATTGTATTCTCAAATTGGGATATACGCATAAGCAAACCGTCATATTAATTTATGGAATGAGCTCGCTATTTAGCTTAGCCGGCATCATGCTAAATCGTTCAGAAATGTGGAGTTCAATTATTATTCTCTTTTTAATACTGATAATAGTAGAGTTATTAGTTGAATTGACAGGAATAATCAGTGAGAGCTATCGCCCTTTATTAAAATGGTTAAAGCTAGAAAGAGTTAAATCAAGATAGGAAATTAAACAAGTTAGTAATTATTACTAAGCTTAATGACATAGATATGGTGATAGTAATGAATAATTTAAAGAAAAAATCATTAGATGAGATACAAATAGCAAGGGCTTTTGCTATTTTTGCTGTTTTAATTGTCCACTCTTCTTCAAGCGGAGTAACAAATATAGAACCAGATTCCATACTTTTTCCAATATACAATTTTTTTAATATTGCTGGGAAGTTAGGTACTCCTACGTTTATCATGCTCAGTAGTTTTGTATTGTTTTACAATTATTTTCCGAGAGAGGTAAATAGGGGATTAATAAAACGCTTCTATGTAAAACGACTGAAGTTTATTATAATTCCTTATGTTATATTCTCACTACTTTACTTTGTTATTAAAATGTATGTTTATTATGATTATCCAAACATATCATATGCAATTAACCGATTTTTGCTTTTACTAGCTTTAGGAAAAGCACATACACATTTGTATTTTGTGTTTATCAGTGTGCAATTTTATTTGTTATTTCCGCTATTGCTAGTGGTTTTTAAGAAGTCCCTTTTTTTAAGGAAATACGCTATTATTATTGGTTTAATTGTCCAGTGGATATGGGTTTTGCTAAATGATGCTTATTTCCATATTCCATGGAAAGGCTCAGTATCTTTATCTTATCTGTCCTTCTACTTTATTGGTGCATATCTTGGAATTTATTATACAGACTTAAAAAATAAATTTAAACAGCCATTTTTTAAAGATCGAATCATTATTCCTTTAAGCATTGGGTACGGTGTCATATTAATACTTTATACAGGATATATGTACTTGGTAAGAACTAATGTATTTCCAGCTATATCAGAGAATCTACCTTATCTTGTGGCAAGTTATTTAGGGGAATTCACTTGGGCAACTTATGCGCTATTTGCAGGTTTATTATTATTTTATTTAGCGCATATTACAAATAAAACCTTTAGTCCAAAAACAAAACTGTTTTTTATGGAAATTGGTGCAACTTCCTTTGGGATTTATTTAATCCACCCATTATTTTTAATGATTTTTAGACAATTTGTAAGTAGTGGATCACCAATCGTATATCATAGCTGGCAAGTAATTACATTTTTCCTTGTTACTTTTTTAAGCTGGTTTGTAGTACGACTTATTTTCCGAATAACTTCTTACTATTGGTTCATTTTTGGGAAGATGGAACAACCTCATCTGCTCTTTAAAAAAATTAAGAAGGAGGATGATGATCGTGTGCTTAGAAAGTATTCCTAAAACACTCATTATAGTACCTGCCTATAATGAACAAGATACTATTGGAAAGACTTTATCTAGCTTAGTGGAGCTAAAAGAGGAAATACGAAATTTAGAGATATGTGTTGTGAATGATGGCTCAACAGACCGGACAAAGGATATTGTGAGTACATTTGATGTAGTTCAACTAGATCTTTCACAGAATTTAGGAATTGGTGGGGCAGTCCAGACTGGTTACAAATATGCCTATAACCAAGGATTTGACATAGCAGTACAGTTTGATGCAGATGGACAGCATAAAACGAGTGATTTATTTGATTTAATCACACCAATTATAAATGATGAGGAAGATATGGTTATTGGTTCAAGATTTTTGCACAGAACAGATTATAAAGGAAGTAAACTAAGAAGAATAGGGATTTATTACTTTTATGTAATTTTAAAGTTATTAACTAAAAAAAGCTATACTGACCCAACTTCGGGATATCGCGCTATAAACCGTCATGTTATTGAATTGTTTGCTAATGATTATCCGAAAGATTATCCAGAGCCTGAGGTGCTGATGCATTTAAGCAGAAAAAAGATGCGAATAAAAGAAGTTACAGCCAATATGCAGGGACGACAAGGTGGTGAGTCTTCAATTACACCTTGGAAAAGCATTTATTATATGGGAAAAGTAACGTTGTCCATATTAATGCAATCAATTGTTAAGGAGTAATGAATTGATGGATATTACCATATTTAGCTTCATTATCGTATGTATTTTTTTTGTAATAGTGATTGAAGCGGTGAGGAGAGGTATTTTTGAAACGAAAGACTCCCTTATTTGGATTTTTACATGTATTGTTTTAGGGGTATTAAGTCTGTCTCCGGGTTTATTAAACTTTCTAGCAAAGTTCTTAGGCATTGTCTATGCACCTAGTTTACTTTTCTTATTTGGCTTACTATGTACGATAATTATGATTTTTGATCTAACGAAACGAATATCCAAATTAAATAACAAAGTCATTCTATTAACCCAGGAGCTTTCTTTATTAAAGCAGGACTACCAAAAACATTTAAATAAAACAAGTAAACAGAGGAAAGAAAACGCATGAATTACATATTGTTAGTTATCAATATATTATTATTAGTAAGCGGGCAGATGCTTTGGAAAGCGGGCATGGTTCAAATAGGGGCAATTAATCTGGATAGTATTTTACAAGTTGTGAAGTCTCCTTATATTATTGGAGGTGGCATTATCTATGTGTTTGCAACAGGCTTATGGCTCTATATTCTTTCAAGGATGCCATTTAGTATTGCATATCCTTTTCAGAGCTTAGCGTATGTGATCGGAGTAGTAATTGGGTATTTTATTTTTAAAGAAATCGTTACCCCTACGCAATGGACGGGAGCGGTAATTATTGTGATTGGAGTATATTTAATTGCGAGGTAATCTATGGAGCATTTAACTATTTTACAAAAATTATTTAAACGGGCACCTATATACTTACTTGGGATTATTTTGATATTTAGCCTAATTTTACATATTGTTTTTTTTATTAAACATCCTGGTGAAAATTTCATTAAACCAAGCGATCAGAAAATTCAAGCACAACTAGATGATGGAGAAATTAGCGAACGTATTGCAATGCTAAAAGAACATACTTGGAAGTATGGAAGTAGAGATGCTTATTTGTATACACAAATGGCTAATCAGATTATTGAAGATGGTATTTATGGTTACAATACAGATAAAGAAAGTAATGCATTTGTTACACCTGGTCACCCTATGATATTAGTGTTACTTTTTCAGTTAGCCAATTTATTTAACATAGAGCAAATGACAATGGTAAAAATCTTCAACATGTTGTTAAACATAGCAACCATTGCACTTATTTATTTAATTGGAACAAAAATTTTTAAAAACAAGTGGATAGGTCTTGTTGCTTCTGGATTTTATGCGACTTACTTCACTCCACTTCATTATTTTAGAACTGCATTAACCGAGATACCTGGTATATTCTTTTTTTGCTTAGCGATTTATTTATTTTTACTAGCATTGGAGTCTAACAAGAAACTCATTCATTTTTTCTTTGCTGTTGTCTTTTGTTATGGAGTGATGATTCGGCCTGTAATTGCCCCATTGGTTTTAATTGCATTTGTTGTTTTGTTCATAAAATATCGTCAGCATTTAAAAATGTGGCTTTTAATAACTAGTATTTGGGCAATTGGGGCTGCTATCGTCATTGCTCCATGGGTAATTAGAAACTTTATTATGTTTAATGAATTCATTCTATTATCTACGCATTCAGGTAATAGTTGGTTTGCTGGAAGTAATCCATTTAATATATATGATTTTTCCGACTATTGGAAAGAACAGCGGGAATTGGGAATGGAGAGTAAGGAGTATGCCATTATGAAAATAAAAGAGGGATTTGAAAATAATTTTGGTCTTTGGTTTTCTTGGTTTACAATTGGTAAAACCTATGAACTATTTAAAATCCCAGATGCCATTTATTATTATAACTCGTATAGCTTTGCTGGACTTATAAAGACAATGCATCATTATTTAGTAAATCTTGCGTTTATTACAGCGATTATATCACTGTTTTCACGTAAAAAAGAGGCAATTGCAGTAACAGCAGTCTTAATCATGTATATCGGATTATCCAATTTGTTTTTAACTATTCCTCGTTACGGTTTTTTTATTATACCCATTATGTGTGTATTAAATGGGTATGCTATTATAACAATAGTGACAAAGGTAGTACATATAATCAGAAATCAAAAAAACAAGTTATATACAAATGCGAACAAAGCTTAATAGCTTTGTTCGCATTTTATTTGTTTATGAAATGTGCTAAGAGCTAGTTCTGGTGTTTGTTGGGCTAAGTGCTGATATATTGTCATTTTTTCTTTTAATTCTTCCCTAATAAACTCCTCGTTTACAAGGGATGTACAAACTAATTGATATAAACGCTCATGATCCCAATCACTTTTTTCGACATGACCAGCTAGCGGTTGATTAACAAGTGAAGCAAAAGCATCTATTTTGGGGTCATATGAGATAGCTATGAATGGTGTATAATTGATTGCTGAAAATATGAGCGAATGGAGACGCATACCAATAAGCAGTTTAGATTCTCCTATAAGAGCTATCTTCGATTGTAGGGAATCATCAACTGGTGAAATATAGCTTTGCTCATTCATTAGGCTTGCTGTTTCTTTTGATTTACGTTCATCCTGTTCACCATGCATGGGAACAAAAACAACTGCATATCCATTTTGAACAACTCGATCTAAACATAATGCGATTTCTTTAGTAAATGGATGATCCGTAGACCAGTCTCTTACACTTATTGTTACGAACTTTTGGTTGAAAGTCTGAGTTATAGTCCATTGATGGGTATAGGAACTGGCATCTAATCCTACTACTGGATCTGGAACAATGGAAATTTCTTGTTTGATGCCAATTTCACTCAGCAGTTGCCGGGAAGCTTTATCTCGTACCGTAATTTGTTCAACTTGATTTAAAGCGTGCTTAACAATCCATTTATTTAAAGCCGATTTGATCGGCCCCATTCCCTGGGCGTAAACAAAAACGGGTTTACGAAAGAATTTAGCCATCTTTATAATCCCTGCGTAATAAGGAATAGTAAGCATACCAGTTTTGTCTTGTAACAAGCTTCCACCACCACTTATTAAACCATCCGTATTCTTTAGTGCTTCAATAACTTGCCAAAATTTTCTCCGATGTACGGCATTAACATGATACGTTTTTTTTGTCTTCTCAGGGTTATTGGATAATACATTAATTTCGACCTGAGGATCAATCATTCGTAGTTGCTCAATAATAGCAAATAGTATGGCTTCATCACCTACATTGTCAAAACCATAATAGCCAGACAGTACAATACGCATTATCGCCACCCCTTTATCATGTATTTAGTGACAATCGGTGCGCATTTTTTATATAAGAAAATAAGCAAAAGACCAATAAGATATCCAAAGGCTATACTATAAACCGTTCGTAATAATGATATGTGTAACGGAATATGAAGATGGGTAAATGTATTCATCACGGATAAAAATCCAATGGTTCCAGGAATAAGCAATAGTTTTCCTATTAATCGATTACTACCAATGACATAAATTGCTAATAGGAAAAATGGAAAGCCAATTAGAAACTCTTTTGTTCTAGGCCGTACATATAGCAAATCTTCTAGTGCGCTGCGTAAAATTAACTCTATACCACTTACAGTTGCATTATTACCAGTACGTGTAATATAGTAAATACCAATTGCACTAATGATAAGGAAAATAATTAGATGCCAGTATTTTACCGGAACATTTAATAATTTTAAAGCTTCTCTCCAGAGTAAAAAAACGGCGACGAATATGATTGGAATTACATAAACGAGCTTGACTCCTCTAAATACTTCAAACCCAGTGATAAATGGATTTCCATTTAACAAGCCAATAACAATCATTATTCCAATAAAAGTTATTCCGAGCGCTTTAAAATATTGGACTGTGATATCCCTAATGTTATTATTTGTGCTTCGCATTGTAGATAACATCGCACAGATTGGCGCTAAAATAGCTATCATTAATGCAAAACCTTGTAATAAAAAGAGTTTTTGGGTTAATAAGTAAGCCAGCGCTAAAATTGACATAAAGATAGTTGAAATAAAGATCCATTTGTTATTCTTCAACAAAGTAGAGCCTAATCCAGTAAATAGAATGCCTGCAGCAAATAAAAGTATCTGCAACCAAGTAGGAGTTTTTATTTCAGAGAACGGTGTCGGTGTTCCTTGCGTATAATCACTTGCTAATTTATCATGGACGCTTTCCACAAATGCAGTTGCATTTTTTAAACTATCTTCAGGTTTACCCGTTTGTAAGTGAAAGAAGATTGACCGTATATTACGTTCTTTCACAGCTCTTACTGCTTGATCAACATTTTCGGGCAAACTCTTATTGTCTAAATGTAGACTGTGCAATCTGATGATATTGTAATCTGTATTACGAGCAACTGTCTGTAAACCTTTTTGGAGGTTAAATTCTATAAAATAAAACTGGAAGCCATTTTTTGTAAGTGAATTTGTCCAATTCTCTACCTTTGTCATGTTAGGGTAGCCAATAAGTTCCTGACCTGAAAATAGTATTTTATTTGACCCTGACTTCTTCATTTCAATGAGCTGACTAACTGTACTTTGATTGAATGGTTGATCTTCGTTGCCGATTCGAAAGATATAGTCCAAGCCATTTGCTTTTACTTGTTCAATGGTTTCTTTATTAAAAGCAAAGTTTGTTGATAATAAACCTGGCTTTTTTTTAATGAAGTAAAATGTCTGATCGCCAATTGTAGTGGTTGATGGTTGCAGGTTTTGCTCAATTAGCTGTTTGTAATTTGCTTCTTCTGGTTGAGTAATGTAATACCCTTCTTCAGCTGTGTTAATTTTCGAAGCGTTTTTGCTGAATAGTAGAGCCTTCCTTAGCTCTTGTTCACTATAGATAGAAATAAGTTTATGTTCTTCCATCCATTTTAATGATATTTGGTTTATACTAACAGTATTCAATCCGGCTTTTTTTAAAGTGGCCAGTATATCGTCTGTATTTAAATTTTCCGTTTCGGTAGCAAGTTGTTCAATTTCATGATAAGGAACAACAATTTCGTATGTATTGTTATTTGTTTCCTTTTCCCATCGGTCCATAATCCCAGGAATGGTAATTGCTACTAAAATTAGCAAGGCAACCCAAAACCATCTCAGTTTAATCATTTATTGGCTCTTCCTTTCTGTTGTCTATATGGAGTATATTGTAATATTTCAAACACATTAATTACTTTCATTAAAAGTAATAGTGCAATATATATCCCTACTCCAACTACAATAGCTATAGTTAGATAAACTAATGCTTGGATTCTTGTCCAGTCAGCAACGGATATAAATAACGTTGGTGCTCCAATAACCACTGCCATAAATAGAGAAGCAAGATTAATTTTTACAATCATTTTTTTCATGAGCCTAAATGGTTGGTGTTTATAAATATACCAAGTGTTAATGATAAATAAAATGATATATACCACTAATGTTGATACGGCTGCCCCAGCTAAACCAAGAAGTTGGATTAAATAAATATTTGTTGCAGCTTTAATAAAAACACCAATAACTACAATCATTGCAGCTTGTTTGGCTAAGTTCAATCCTTGTAGAATTCCAGTGCTTAAAATAGTTAATGAGGTAAATACAGAACTACATCCAATAATAGCCAGTATCCAATTTCCTTCTAAGTCAGTAAATAAAGCTAAGTTCATAGGTAAAGTTAGTGCCAGTAAGCCTGCAGCTGCTGGCCAAGAAAGAATATGTGTAACTCGATATGTTTTTTCTGTTATTGCTCGGACTTGGGTTGTATCTCCTTCTGATAGCTTGGATGTAATCAGAGGTATTAATGGTAAAACAACCGATGTTGAAAAAACAGTTGCCATTTGTACAACAGAAAGTCCACGTCCATAAATTCCGTAGAGATAATTAATATTTGTTTCTGAAGTTCCAATATTTCTTAAACCATATGGTATCGTAATGGAGTCGATAAAATTAATTAAAGCCATAGTAATTGTTCCTATAGCTATTGGTATAGATAGTTTTAAAATATGTTTACTCCGTGAAGTAAAGCTATGGAACGTGTATTTTCTAGATAGTGTTTGCTTGAATGAAGAACGAATATATTTTGCTTTTAAGTAGACAAGTGATATAAATGCGCCTACTACAGAGCCAATCATGACACCACCTGCCACAACTTCATCTGAAAATTTTTGCTGCACAAGGTAGTACGCAATAAGTAAGATTAACCCAACACGGACAAACTGTTCCATCACCTGAGAGATAGCTGTCGGTTTCATATCTTCAAATCCTTGGAAGTAACCTCTATAAACAGCCATATACGGTGCGATTAATAGAGTCGCAGCTACGATAATTAAAGCAAGTCTTGTGGACTGTCCCCCTAAAATTTCTGCAATAGTTGAGGAAAAACCGTAAATAACCAGAAAACTGCTAAGTCCAAAAAGAAAGGCAAGAATGCTTGCAGTTACGTATATTTCCTTTATTTGACTAAATTGGTTTTGGGCACGAGCATCTGCAATAAGCTTTGAAATGGCAATAGGAATACCTGCTACTGATAGCGTTAGCGCCACCATATATACAGGATATACCAGACTGAAGATTCCTAATACATGATCACCTGCTATATTTTGTAGTGGGATACGAAATATACTTCCTAATATCTTAGATAATAACGTAGCAGTGGTTAATAATAATGTACTTTTGACAAAGCTGGAGCTACTCATGGGTTTTTCCCTTTAGCTTCTGTTTCATTATAAGGATAGCAAATTCTGGTAACGCAAGCATTCTTTTCCATCTACTCGGCTGCTTTAATAATCGATAAAACCATTCTAAATTTAATTTTTGAAAAATAACTGGAGCCCGCTTAACTGTTCCAGCTATACCGTCAAACGAACCACCGACACCTATAAATACACCTTGGTTGAATTTAGACAGGTTGTTAGCTATCCAATTTTCTTGTCTCGGACACCCTAGTGCAACAAACGTAATATCAGGCTGTAGTTTTGCAATCGAATCTGCTACTTCGTTCGATTCCCAGTTGAAATATCCATCTTGTGCCCCGACGATTTTTATGTTGGGGTATTGTTGTTCAATTTTTTTCACAGTTTTTTGCAACGTATCATTTTGCGCACCGAGTAAGAATATACGATAATGTTTTTTATTTGCTATTTCTAATAAATGGATCATCGTGTCAAAACCAGTAACGCGTTCTGGCAAAGGTTGTTTTAACAATGAAGCTGCTTTTACAACCCCAATCCCATCAGCTACCACATATGTAGCACGTTGTACATGTTGCATAAATTGAGTGTCTTTTCTTGCTTTCATAACAACCTCGGGATTTGCTGTAATAACAAAAGTTTTCTCACCTCGCTGAATTCGCTGGTCTAATAAATCAACAAAAGATTGTTGGTTAGTATGAAGAAAGGGAATTCCCATTATTGTAACGTGCTTCATGTTTTTCTCAAAACTCCTTTAAATGGGGTAAAGCATTATTTGCCCTATTCGATGAGACTATCTTGCTTTTGAATGTATGCAAGGTTAATCCAACCATACCCATTTTTAAAATAAATTTTAATCCAGTTTCCTTTTATGATCAATTCTCCTGAGTTATTGATAGCTGCTCTTATATAATTATGTGCTTGTAGTTTACCAATAATTTCTCCATCTAAATTAGGCTCTGTTCTTACGTTTAAATTCGATTCCATACTTGTTACTTGAAAAAGGTTGTGAAAAGCAACGTAATCCTTGGAAATCCAACCTTTATCTTGTTTATCTGAAACAAAGTACCAGTTTGGATTTTCATCTAATATGTAAACATAGATGTCGCTTGCTAATTGTTTAATGATGTTATCAGAATTTTCAGTTGATGGCTCTTTTCTTAAACGAACCCCATCGCTAGTGGTTATCGCGAGTAGATCTTGCATATCATCTGATTTGTTTGGGATATATTGGTCATCAGAAGGTGGAGCAGTGAACTTATCCGAAACACGGATTCGGGCATTTTCTTTTTGTAAGTAATTTCCTGAAATCCAACCTATTATCTCATTCACTTTGATTTTATACCACCCGCCATTGTCACCAATAATAGTAACGGTTATATTTTTTCCTAAAGTCCTAATAATATTAAATGAGGTTGTTGGACCAGTTCTAAGATTTACACTTGCTGTTGTTTTGGCTGTTTTACCTTTATATTTAGGATCAACATGATAAGCTTTGTCACCAGTAGGTAAAGGTGAAGCGTTTGGTTGTTGTTTAAAGGTAGGAACATCAAATTTTAAGATATAGTAGTCTAATAAGCTGTAAATCTCATGAATTCTCTTTGTTTGCAAGACGGCCCATTGTACATGTGTAGCGTACTGGGGGTATCCTGGGCTATTAGGATTCCACCTCATTTTATATAGTGTATCTTGTCCGCTATTTATGTAATTATTAGCGATATCTCTAGCTCCACCTATAATCGCTGCAGCTGGAGTAAACCACCGTCGATTAAAAGCATATTTTGCTCCACCTTGAAGTGGGTTATTATCTACTGCTCCATATCCATACATGTTGTATACGATATGGCTAGCTTTATTTTTATGGACGATATCTCCATACTTATCTACTGGTACACCAGTTGCAAGTTTTGATGTTCCGTTTCCGGTTTCATGAAGTGCGTGAGCCATTAAATACACTTCGTTTACACCATATTTATTCCCTGCTTGAATAAAAGAATTTGCCTGACCAGATAAATTTCCTTTGAATTCAAACTTGCATTTTCTGATAGCTTAAGAAACTGTAAATAATCACTAGATTCTTTGGAAAAATTATTAGGATTTGCATAATACTCTACAAGTGATCGACTAGCAATATATTTACCAGCACCATCCACTTTTGGAGTTTTTGTTACTTGTATGTCTATCATATCTTTAAATGAGTAGTTATAGTTAGTGTGGCTAACGTTTATTTTAGGTTCATCGATTAGCTTTAACATTCTATTTAACATAGCAGACATTTCTCCGCGTGTCGTTCTATCTAATGGGGCAAAATATAATCCCTGACTATTTTTTTTACCGCCAATTATTTTTAAGTCGACCATTTCTTGTACAGCACCATAAAACATCGGGTTTATTTTGTTCTTATCATAGAATGGAAGAGGAGCTTTTTCCGCTTGTACGCCTTTTAAATCTAATGCCCGTTTCATCATAGCAGCTATTTCTTGGCGAGAAATATGCTTGTTCGGTCTAAAAACATTATTTGGGTAACCGCCAATAATTTTATTGCTAGTAGCGGTGGTAATTGCAGAATAATACCAAGCGTTTTCTTTCACATCAGAAAACGACTGATTGGTTGAACTAGGAGATAAATTTAACGCTCGCACTAAAAATACAGTAAATTCAGCTCGAGTAATGGGACGATCTGGTCGATATGTTCCATCTGTATATCCATTCATTATTCCTCTTTCAATAAGTGATAGCATACTTTTTTCAAAATAGTGTCCGTGAATATCTGATTGAGCATAAGCAGATTGAGGTAGTACAAGTACGAATACAATAAATACTAAGAATAAATGACGAAATATTTTTTTCATGTGTTGTTAAAGCTCCTTTATAAATGAGCAATCAGTTAGTTAAACTAGAAGTCTAAATGCTGTAACAACACAATACTAGTATATTTTAACTTGAATTTCAGTAGTATTTACAGATAATTAATATTTTTTACGTAAACTTAACAGTACCTGGTGTAAAAGTATGATATTCTAATTATAAGATCAACGAGCAATAAAAAAACATCCCTTATAACTGTCCGGGATGCTAAATAATAGCTTTTTCTCTTTCCTTTAATTCTGTATCTGTTAAATACTTTGCCAAATTCATACTAGATTTACCGTTTGAATATTCGTTCCATTGTTTTGCAAACTCTTTGATTTTACCGTAGTTAAATTTATTTTCTTTAATTGTAAGAATAATAGCTTCTGTTGAAGCTACTACTGGCCCCGGCATTTGCTGTTCATAATCATCAATTAAGCCACTTGTGAGACGGTATTCTTCCATATCGTATGCATAAAAGATCATCGGCTTTTCGAGCAGTGCGTATTCAAATGGAATGGAAGAGTAATCTGTAATCAATATGTCTGTAATCAATAATAGTTGATTTGTATCATAGAACTCCGATACATCGTATACAAAATCTTGATAAGCCTCACTAATATCATACGTAACTGCAGGGTGTGGTTTGATTAGTAGTACATAATCCTCTGACAGTTCTTGATATAGCTTTCCGATATCTAATTGCAATTGATAATGAGATAGTTGATTGTTTCGGAATGTTGGAGCATATAATATAATCTGTTTATTATTTATTATAGGGTGTATCTCGACCATTTGATTATAGATACTTTCCTTCATTGAATGGTCAAACAATACATCTGATCGTGGAATTCCTTTACGAAGAATACGATCATCTGTCAGTCCAAAGCTTTCTTTAAATGTTTCCGCCATTCGTTCTGAACCAACAACGGTATAATGAAAAGTGTTATAAACTTGTTGAAAACGTTCATTCGCTTTCTTTGATCTAAATTTATTGGTTGGATCTTTTAACCCAAACTGTTTGATAGCTCCGCCAGCATGCCAAAGTTGAATACAAGTTACGCCTTGCTTGAATGATGTAGCTGCCAAAAAACCATAATAATTGTCTATTAAAATAGTTTTTGCAGTGGCAAGATGGTAGATTGATTTAATATAAGCAATTGGGTGCTTTAAAGTAAACGGAATAATGGTTGCTTTTAAATTATGAAATAGATATTTACACGAGCTACTTTTTAGAATAACCACTTCTTCATCAGATAACTTGGATAATGCTTTAGTGGTATAAAATATATTATCGCCGAACGTTGCAACACAGACTGTTTTCGTTTTTAATGTAAACAGTTTAAAGAAATTAAAGAGTATACGAAATACAAAAAGATATATACTTATTGCAATTTCTTTAACCATTATTCGCCATGTTTAGGTCTGTTTTGATTTTTGTTGTGGAAATACCTACTGTTCTTGGTAAGTAAATGACCTTGCAGTAATCTTTTAAAAAGTCAAATTTACCTTCCCAGTCATCTCCCATCACAAAAACATCAATATCGTGTTTTTTAACATCTTCTATCTTTTGCTCCCATGTATACTCAGGTATAACTTCATCTACGTATCTAATAGCCTCAAGAATTGCTTTTCTTTGTTCAAATGTATAATAAGCTTTTTTCCCCTTTAGAGCATTGAACTCATCTGCAGAAATTGCCACTATTAAATAATCCCCATACTCCTTTGCACGACGCAGTAAATTTATATGCCCCATGTGTAGTAAATCAAATGTACCGTAAGTGATTACTTTTTTCATGTTAAAACCTCCGAATAGTGTTGATTATATTATACTATATTTCATTTACTTTGCGTTTACAATTTCTTAACAATAAACTTAAACTTTATTATATAATAGATATCAAGCATTGGAAACCTATGTATTTCCCCATGAATCATCTTATTACTGAATTAATCGGAGCACTAGCACAAGAGCTAGACATTAAAGAAGGGTTTTCGCGGCACTTTAAAAAAGCTGCCAATTAGTGTTTAACTATGTGAACGAAAAGAAGTCCATTCTGCAAATTCTCACAAATTCTTTTATGGTCGCGCCTTTAAAAGATTACGGTAAACTAAAACCTTCGTATTCCTAGATCGAAATGGCAAGTTTCACCACCAAACATTATATCATATAGACGTTCGAATAGCACCATGGTAACAATTGCTATCCGTCTATATAAAAATGTTAGGAAGGATGAGATAGCTCATCTGATTAAACTAATGTAAGGTACATACTATTCTAAACAAACCGAATCCATTAAATTAATTTTAGATGTGTAAACGTTCCGTCAATAAAAGCTGGAAAAACATCTGTTTTTTTACTGCGACCCATCCGAACTGCTATACGCCGGCAAGTGGCTTAGATTTCATTTCGCCAGCAGAATCCTCTAAAGCATTTAACATAAAATAAACTATGTCAAACGAAAAGAGAAAATTCCAATGTGAAAAGTTTCTTCATAACGCTGTTTTATAAGGCTGAATTAATAGTCCTGTTTGAACACTAGGGGATAATGCTAAAAATCCGCCATCCTTGGCCTTAGTTTCGAAATATGTAGGCGCATTCTCTTCACGGGTTAGAAAATAAAAACCTTCATAGGTTTCACTTTCACATCCTGTGGATCAAGACGACGCTCTTGCCCTCGCTCTTAGGATTTTCTATGCCTAACGCAACGGATCATGAAGTAGAGGTATATGTTAAGGGACAAACGACTACTTTGTTCTAAGGGGGCTTTATTAAGGAATTTTGTGACCATTCCTGCATTTACTCAAAACGTATTTTTGGACATTCAGGATTGTAATTTATAATGATCTTAATGTAAAATAATTTATTGGATTTTGTAGAAAACAATATATGTTAAAATAAAATCAAATACATTTTAAAATGGAGGAGAGTTTAGTATGAAAATAAAAAAGGCTATTATACCTGCTGCAGGATTGGGGACAAGGTTTTTACCTGCCACCAAAGCTATGCCTAAGGAAATGTTACCTATTGTCGATAAACCAACAATTCAATATATAATTGAAGAGGCTGTTGCTTCAGGTATAGAGGATATTATTATAGTAACTGGAAAAGGAAAGAGGGCAATTGAGGATCATTTTGATAGAGCCCCTGAATTAGAACAAAACTTAATAAATAAGGAAAAATTCGATTTACTTGAAAAAGTTCAATATTCCTCAAAATTAGCGAATATACACTACATTCGACAAAGGGATCCCAAAGGGCTAGGACATGCTGTATGGTGTGCTAGACACTTTGTTGGAAACGAGCCTTTTGCAGTATTACTAGGAGATGACATAGTACAAAGTAAGGAGCCCTGTTTAAAACAATTAATTAACCAATTTGAGCAAAAAAACTCCTCCATATTAGGAGTTCAACAAGTTCCTAAAAATGAAACAAATCGTTATGGGATTGTAGATTATACATCTTCTGAAGGCATGTTATACCAGGTAAAAGAGTTAATTGAGAAGCCAGATAACGATAAAGCACCTTCAAATTTAGCAATTATGGGTAGGTATATATTGACACCTGAAATTTTTGAGTACTTAGAAAGCCAAGAAGTAGGAGCTGGGGGAGAAGTTCAGCTGACTGATGCTATTCAAAAATTAAATAAAACACAACCGGTTTATGCTTTGGATTTTGAAGGCAAAAGATATGATGTAGGGGAGAAATTAGGTTTTGTAAAAACTACAATAGAATTTGCTTTGCAGCATGAAGAATTAAAATTAGACATTTTGAAATTTCTTCATGAAATATTAGAAACAAAGTTGATATCTCATACTACTACAATTAGCAAATAGGAAAAATCGAGCCGAATTACGAATGTATAAATTATAGTTTATTATTCTTACTATATTAACGGGTCATATATTTTTTAAGTTAGATAATATATATGTACATGGATTTCAATAATATGCACAAATTATTTTATGGTTCTATATTGAATGTGGTGGCCCTTATTGGAAAAAGGGTAAGATAGTTAGATAAAAAATACACTCTTCCCTCTCTTTTAATAAATTTGAGTTGCTGGACAAAAGGTAATAGAGAGGGAAAAGAGCGCAAGATCATTTTACTGTAGTTAATGGGATTAAAGATAAAATGGATTTATCGAAATCTTTTAAGCAGGCTGTATAAAAACGCGTAGGAAATCCATTTATAAGTTAGGTGAGGATGAGAAGGAAAAGGTGCAACTGCTCCCTCCAACAGATCCTCGCTTAGAAGAGGCATATGAATTAAAGAATAAGCTAGATACATGATTTAAAGAGAGTAGCTCAACTATAGTACAAATTAGGCTGGGAAACCTGTATAGAAGCTATGAATAATTCGAATTTAGAAATATTTCAGCGTGTGAAGGGGACATAGCAAAGGAATCTTACATTCGTGTTTATGTATCCATTCAAGAAATGGTTACATGGAGAGAGAGTTGATAACACATAAAACGTAATTCAATTGGGATTAAAAGCTTTGAGCGAATGAAAAAATTATGGCAGCAAGAGGTTAAAAATATCATGTGGGGTTTAAAAGAGATGGTGGAGATTTTCAACCTGAATTTGACAGAGAACCTTATTTATTTATCATCCTTTCTAAAATGAAAACCTTTAAAATGCCTTCGATAAGTGTTTTTAAATAAACTACCTTTTATTTTTCCTAATTGCGACCGATATTAATTATGACAGAGTTTTCATATTAATTAGGAGGTTAAAATGAGAAAGAGTGCTATTTTAGTAGTTTTTATGCTGATTGTTCAGCTGTTTTCTACGTTAACTGTATTGGCAGATTCAAATAAAAAGGGAGGCGATTATAACCAACTTTCAGAAGAAGAGGTTTTTCCTAATGAAGCTGATGAAGCTATAAATAAAGATGAAAGCCCTAAACCAAAGATTGAAAACAAATCAAATTTGGATACAGAAGGACACTCAAATTACGGTACAGAGAATAATTTAGAGGTTGAGGATAAAGAAGCAGAGAATGAAAGTGTACCAAATTCTAGTATCAAAGATAAAGCTACAGAGAAGAATACTGAGCAAGGTGTTCAGGAAAACCAAGATAATGGCAATGAAATAAAGAAGGAAGAAGTACTCGAATCGAGAACACTTACTTCTCAAACGATAAATGAATCGAATACAAGCCTTTTAGGTCATATAAAAAAAGGAACCAAGATCTATAAAACAATAGGAGATACTGCAACGAGTTTTAGTTCAGATAAGTACTTAAATAAAGTCTATTACATTAAGAAACAGGCGAAAATGGGAGATCAACTCTATTATCTAATAAGTACGGAGCCAAGTAGTACTAGAGGTATAATAGGTTGGCTAAAAGCTAAAGATTTAAGGACGCATATCCATAAAGGTATTGATAAAAAAAATAAACTTCTTTATTTAAAAGGAACCGGCAGTGCCTATAGCAAGGCTTGGGGAGGTCCTAAAGATTTAGTGTATGCCGATTTGGCAGGACAAAAAGGAAAAATATTTAAAGTGAATAAGACAGAAAAGGTAGGAAACAACACGTGGTATCGAGGCAACCTAAATGGAAAAGAAGTTTTCATTCATTCAAGTTATCTAGCAGGAGTTGAAGAATCGAATACAGGCCTTTTAGGTCATATAAAAAAAGGAACCAAGATCTATAAAACAATAGGAGATACTGCAACGAGTTTTAGTTCAGATAAGTACTTAAATAAAGTCTATTACATTAAGAAACAGGCGAAAATGGGAGATCAACTCTATTATCTAATAAGTACGGAGCCAAGTAATACTAGAGGTATAATAGGTTGGCTAAAAGCTAAAGATTTAAGGACGCATATCCATAAAGGTATTGATAAAAAAAATAAATTTCTTTATGTAAAAGGAACCGGCAGTGCCTATAGCAAGGCATGGGGAGGTCCTAAAGATTTAGTGTATGCCGATTTGGCAGGACAAAAAGGAAAAATATTTAAAGTGAATAAGACAGAAAAGGTAGGAAACAACACGTGGTATCGAGGCAACCTAAATGGAAAAGAAGTTTTCATTCATTCAAGTTATCTAGCAGGAGTTGAAGAATCGAATACAAGCCTTTTAGGTCATATAAAAAAAGGAACCAAGATCTATAAAACAATAGGAGATACTGCAACGAGTTTTAGTTCAGATAAGTACTTAAATAAAGTCTATTACATTAAGAAACAGGCGAAAATGGGAGATCAACTCTATTATCTAATAAGTACGGAGCCAAGTAGTACTAGAGGTATAATAGGTTGGCTAAAAGCTAAAGATTTAAGGACGCATATCCATAAAGGTATTGATAAAAAAAATAAATTTCTTTATGTAAAAGGAACCGGCAGTGCCTATAGCAAGGCATGGGGAGGTCCTAAAGATTTAGTGTATGCCGATTTGGCAGGACAAAAAGGAAAAATATTTAAAGTGAATAAGACAGAAAAGGTAGGAAACAACACGTGGTATCGAGGCAACCTAAATGGAAAAGAAGTTTTCATTCATTCAAGTTATCTAGCAGGAGTTGAAGAATCGAATACAAGCCTTTTAGGTCATATAAAAAAAGGAACCAAGATCTATAAAACAATAGGAGATACTGCAACGAGTTTTAGTTCAGATAAGTACTTAAATAAAGTCTATTACATTAAGAAACAGGCGAAAATGGGAGATCAACTCTATTATCTAATAAGTACGGAGCCAAGTAGTACTAGAGGTATAATAGGTTGGCTAAAAGCTAAAGATTTAAGGACGCATATCCATAAAGGTATTGATAAAAAAAATAAATTTCTTTATGTAAAAGGAACCGGCAGTGCCTATAGCAAGGCATGGGGAGGTCCTAAAGATTTAGTGTATGCCGATTTGGCAGGACAAAAAGGAAAAATATTTAAAGTGAATAAGACAGAAAAGGTAGGAAACAACACGTGGTATCGAGGCGACCTAAACGGGAAAGAAGTTTTCATTCACCAAGCATATTTAAATGAATCGAAAAAGACAGTTTATAACCTATCTCTTTTAGAAGCATTGAAAATCCAAATGAGCTCTGGCCCCAAAACTGATAAAAGATACGACACCTATGTTTCTAAACAGTATATAGATAAAGCCAATAGAGTTAGTGCAAATCTCCTAAATGTACGAGGAGGCCCCTCGACAAGTTTTTGGGTAGTTGGTCAATTAAAAAAGGGAGATAAGGTTACTATCTTAGGCGAAAAAAATGGATGGTATAAAATAGATTATACCGTAATGTGGGTAAACCCTAGTGCGCAGGATGTTTTATATTATCTTGATCCAAGCAATTTTTTAAATGATGAAAAGCAGAAATTTCAATTTGTTGATTTAACTAAGACGACGGGTTCATCTGCTGCTCAGTTATATAGAGTAATTAATAACCATTTAAAAGGCAAAGGGATCCTTGAAAATCAAGCACAAGCATTTATTGATGCTGGGGCAAAGCACGGAATAAATGAGTTATACTTAGTAGCCCATACAATACTAGAAACTGGAAATGGGAAGTCCACTTTAGCCAAAGGAGTCCAATATAAAGGTGTAAAAGTTTACAATATGTACGGTATTGGAGCGATTGACTCTTGTCCTATCACCTGTGGTGCGAAAAGAGCTTATGAAGAGGGGTGGACAACACCATATAAAGCAATTGTTGGGGGAGCAAAGTTTGCAGCAGATAAATATATTTTCGCTGGTCAAAACACTTTATATACAATTAGATGGAACCCTTTAGCAATGGATAGCTTAGGTAAAGCTTACCACCAATACGCATCAGATATTGGATGGGCTTCTAAACAGGTAAACACTATGTATAATCTTTATCAACAATTAGATTCTTACACTTTGAAGTATGATATACCAGTATATAGATAATTATTTGCTGTCTGAAGTAAAAATTAAGTTTTAGTCTCAAAGATTAATTAAATTGGCAAGAACTTAAAAGTAGCTATATACTAGGTTAAATTTCTTCAAGCGGTTGCCCTTTTTATTTTCTATCATAATAGAAAGCACCTTTACTAGTAGGTAGTGTAATTTTAATTAATTCCACTACCCGTCAAGGTGCCCTTCTCTTATCCCGCATGTAAAGTGCCGTAAAACTACCAATTTAAAAGCCCTAAGTGGAGAAAACGACACCTAAATACCCGATTCAAGGTCTTAGGGTTATACCCTTGTGGTACTAACATTAAGTAGGGGGATGGAAGAAAACACCTACTTAATGAAGTTTCACTTTAGACCTCTTAATAAGATAAAGAGACTATAATTTTTACTAAGAAGTATTTTTTGATCCTGTGAAAGCTAAATATCTGAGGTATATATTTTTTTAGTAGATATATCCAATTTCCAAAGTTAAATGTTCCATAGAGCTTTTAGTTTACCATTATTCTCTCTTAAAAATCATTTAAGCACAGTGGTAAATAGTCAAGAGTAAAATCATCACAAATTGGAAATTATTTTAGCTTTGTATCGTAAAAGGGTATACCAAAGAAGTCTCATAACATTTCCAAAAAAATGGGTGTGAGAATATCAACGAATGAAAGGTGAATGATGCTTAATGCTCTCTCCTTTCAGGTGCAGTATATAATTGATTGGTTTTGAGTAGCGAAAAACCAATCGTACTAGTTTTCTTGCGGTTAAGACGAGTGCTCTTTTATGTTGGTGCTTGTTTGCTTCATTGTATTCCTTTTGATAGAACTTTATATTCACTGTCACATCGGTGAATGGAGTCTGCAGCTTGAACCAAATAATAACGTAAATATTTGGTCCCTGGTTTCATCTGCTACATATTCCCCTGATTGATATTGATTCCATACGAGCCCTGCATATTTGGCTAAGGCATGGTGGTCCTTGAAACGCTTGATATCGCCTATTTCGGCAATTAAGCCAGCTGCATAGAGTCCTCCGGGCAGGTCTGAAAGTCTATTAAAAAATGACAGTAGTGAAATGGAGCTTCCCCTATCCTCCGCTATTCACCTATTTTGTTTTTTTGAGTATCTTTAATAAATTATAAGTAAACTCACTGCGTAATAATCAAGGATTAAACTTATAAGCTAAGATTGTCGCGCAATATATTATACAAGGAGGGGTATTTTGAAAAAGGGATTTACAATTTTCTTCATTTTTTTGCTGATTTTTTCTCCTTCGGTACTACAGGCAGAAGAAAAAATTGAAGAATACAACGAATTAGGAATTAAAAAAGGTACAAAAGTTTATGGGGAAGATATAAGCGAACTATCAGAAAAAGAACTTCAGTATGTGCCAAAGGGTTGGAGAGATGGAAATGTGGAAGAGTCTGAGCACCCACATCCAGAGAAAATAGATAGAAACCATTCTTTTTTAATGAGGTCCATTTTTCCTGATGTTAATACATATATCAAAAATATGAAGTCTCCAAGTGTACAATCTGAACATAAGAGTATGTTTGAAAAGTTTAATTACAGGAATGGTTACGGTGCTGTTGAAGGTGTAGTTGCTCATGAAACAGCTAACGATAATTCTACAATTTTTGGAGAAATTTCCTATATTACACGAAATCATGAAAATGCCTTTGTCCATGCTTTTGTAGATCATGAAAGAGTAATTCAAATTCATCCTTTAGATTATGGTGCTTGGGGTGGAGGTAGATATGCTAATGAACGGTTTGTTCATGTAGAGTTAGTCAGGACTGGTAATTTCGATCAATTTGCAAGGTCAATTAACAATTACGCTAGTTATATTGCTAATATCCTATATGATTATAATTTAGGAGTAACAAGTGCTGAAGAAACTGGTAAAGGGTCATTATGGTCACATAAAGCTGTGAGCAATCATTTAGGGGGTACTACACACGTAGATCCTCATGGTTACTTTGCGAGATATGGATATAATTGGAACCAATTTGTGAGTTTGATAAGACAAAAACATGATGCTATAGTAAATAGTAAAAAAGCAAATACTAGTAAGCTTGCTCATATTAAGTCTGCCCAAGTTAAAATCTATAGGACTCCAACAAATCTTAATAAATATTCAAAAGCAGGTTCAAAAAATTTAAATAAAGCTTTTTATGTGAAGGCTGAAGCCAAAGTTGGCGGTACCAATTATTATTTACTTAGTAATAATCCAAGTAGTAAGACTGGTACAATTGGGTGGGTTGAATCTAATAGTGTAAACGCCCATAATCACAAAGGAGTAGATAAGAAACATAAAACCCTCTACGTGAAAGGGACTGGAAAAGCTTATAGTAAAGCCTGGGGAGGACCAAGGGATTTAGTTTATGATCTTTCCACGAAGAAGATGAAGGAATTTAAAGTAGATAAGACAGAGACTGTAGGTAAAAACACATGGTATAGAGGGGTACTTGATGGAAAGACAGTGTTTATTCACTCAAGTTATGTAATGTCTAAAGAAGAAAAATCTACTAGCCGCTTAGGACATATAAAAAGAGGCGCTAAGATATATAAACGTCCTGGGATAGAGACAAGTGTTTTTAGTTCGAATGATTACCTAAATACAGTGTATTATATAAAAAAGCAAGCTAAGCTAGGAAATAAGTTATATTATCTTACCAGTACTAAACCAAGTAGTACAGAAGGAATTATAGGCTGGGTAAAAGAAGAGGATATTAATACACATACTCACAAAGGAGTAGATAAGAAACATAAAACCCTCTACGTGAAAGGGACTGGAAAAGCTTATAGTAAAGCCTGGGGAGGACCAAGGGATTTAGTTTATGATCTTTCCATGAAGAAGATGAAGGAATTTAAAGTAGATAAGACAGAGACTGTAGGTAAAAACACATGGTATAGAGGGGTACTTGATGGAAAGACAGTGTTTATTCACTCAAGTTATGTAATGTCTAAAGAAGAAAAATCTACTAGCCGCTTAGGACATATAAAAAGAGGCGCTAAGATATATAAACGTCCTGGGATAGAGACAAGTGTTTTTAGTTCGAATGATTACCTAAATACAGTGTATTATATAAAAAAGCAAGCTAAGCTAGGAAATAAGTTATATTATCTTACCAGTACTAAACCAAGTAGTACAGAAGGAATTATAGGCTGGGTAAAAGAAGAGGATATTAATACACATACTCACAAAGGAGTAGATAAGAAACATAAAACCCTCTACGTGAAAGGGACTGGAAAAGCTTATAGTAAAGCCTGGGGAGGACCAAGGGATTTAGTTTATGATCTTTCCATGAAGAAGATGAAGGAATTTAAAGTAGATAAGACAGAGACTGTAGGTAAAAACACATGGTATAGAGGGGTACTTGATGGAAAGACAGTGTTTATTCACTCAAGTTATGTAATGTCTAAAGAAGAAAAATCTACTAGCCGCTTAGGACATATAAAAAGAGGCGCTAAGATATATAAACGTCCTGGGATAGAGACAAGTGTTTTTAGTTCGAATGATTACCTAAATACAGTGTATTATATAAAAAAGCAAGCTAAGCTAGGAAATAAGTTATATTATCTTACCAGTACTAAACCAAGTAGTACAGAAGGAATTATAGGCTGGGTAAAAGAAGAGGATATTAATACACATACTCACAAAGGAGTAGATAAGAAACATAAAACCCTCTACGTGAAAGGGACTGGAAAAGCTTATAGTAAAGCTTGGGGAGGACCAAGGGATTTAGTTTATGGTCTTTCCACGAAGAAGATGAAGGAATTTAAAGTAGATAAGACAGAGGCTGTAGGTAAAAACACATGGTATAGAGGGGTACTTGATGGAAAGACAGTGTTTATTCACTCAAGTTATGTTAAGTAAAAGTAAGAGAGAGCCGATATTCGGCTCTCTTTCATTATCAAGGCTATCTCTAGTCTGCTTGATTAAGATTTAACTAAAAAGGAAAAGTCGAAGTTTTTCTGCATAGCGTAAAGGTATTTTCTCTTTAATATTGAATAACAGACTGTTGTACACTACATACTTGTTAATCTTTAACCCTTAATATCTCTATGATAGAATTGAATAGGCTACACTTAACTGGACAGAAAGATCAGGATCAAGTAAGCTGAAACAAAACTGTAGTATTTAACAAACTAATAGAGAACTTTACGCGGAGAGGCAGATATGCTAACCTCATTGACAAGCTAAGTTTCTTTTGTCCGCTTGATCTTTGGCGTCAAGTTGTTAAATATATACTACATTTGTTTAATTACTTAAAGACTCAAAGCGAGGTGCCATTTATATTCTGTTTTAATAATTTTGAAAGTTGCTTCTGCTGGCTTTATAAGGGCATCTTTTCCTACATAATGACCATTGGATCAGAAATATGTCTAATGCTTCATTAATCGTCCTAAACTTAGCCCCTGTATACGTTGATACTAAGTCATTCTCTTTCATAATTTTTTAATACGTCGTCTTGGCAATCATTCCTTGTTCTTTAGCTCGTGCTTAATTTTACGGGTACCATAGTTTTGGCATTTTTATAAAAAAACAGCCATGATTTTAGCTGTTCATTTATATTGTTCCATGCAAGAAAGGAGAAATATATTTTAATATGAAGTCAAATTTTGTTTCAAATAAAATTAAAAATATTAAACTTGAAAATAATGACTATACAATTCAGATACCAATAAAAGAACAGTATACGAAGTCATTAGAGAAAAGTTCTGTAGTTTTAAAATCACGTGATAAACAAGAGGCGATAGATTTAAACTTTAACTACCTAAATTCTACAGAATGTTATCGTATATATAAGGTCACTATTCCCTTTAACACTTTAAAAAATAAATTATTTAAAAAGAACATTTGGGATATGTATATAGTTCAGGAAAATAGTGAAATAGAAGCCAAACATATTAGAATTAAAAGTGATTGTTACAATATTCATTTTCTTTCTACTACAGTACCTACTCAAGAGAAAATGTTCTATCCTTATGTTACAAATCAAGGAGGTTTATCTTTCAAAGTAAATGATTACGCAATGATATCAGAGGTTGAATCAGTTAAGATATCGAAAAAAAATATAATTTTTTATGGCTATTTTAATTTTCCTCCTTTTTATAGAAATAACCAATATAAAGTTAACAAGGTTACGCTTTGGGTGGTTGACAGTTTGACGAATAAAGAGACAGAAGTTCCTATAGAATTGTTTCAGCGAGGGGACTTACTACCGGATCAACATTTGGATGAGAATATAATGTTTGGGTTTAAAGGTAAACTAAATTTAAAAAGTTATTTAACCGATAATAAGAGACTAAGATTTTTTTTAAAAGTTTGTTTTAAAAAAGCTGATGGTTTGCTTGAAGAATATGAATCCAGAATAAAATTAACATGTTTTAGCTATGAAAAATTAAGTTCAATTATTTTTAATAAGTATAAAAAGTATAAAATTTATGTAAGACAGAGTAAAAAGTCTAAAGCTTTCACAGTTCAAATTCTCCACTTCAATTTAAAAAAAGTGATTATAGAAAAAGTCAGATATAAATGGTTGAAAGTTCGAAGGGGAAATAAATTGAAAAAACTATATAAAGTAGCCTTTAAAATACTAGGAAAACTACCAGTAAGGAAAAATTTAATTGTATTTGAGAGTTTTTTAGGGAAACAGTATAGTGATAGTCCAAGAGCTATATATGAATATATGCTAGAAAATAATTTGAATGATCGAATGTATTGGAGTTTTGACAGAAGGCATATTAATTATTTTAAAGATAGGGAAATAAGAGCTGTTAGAAGGTTTTCAATAAAGTGGTTATTTCTTATGGCTAGAGCAAATTATTGGATCAGTAATAGTAGACTACCATTATGGTTACCAAAACCATCTCATACAATTTATGTCCAAACCTGGCATGGAACTCCTTTAAAAAAGTTGGCCGCAGATATGGAACAAGTACAAATGCCAGGTACTAACACCAAGAAATATAAGAAAAATTTTTTAAAAGAGGCTAGTAAATGGGACTATTTAGTATCACCTAATAACTATTCTACTCAAATCTTTAAGAGAGCATTTGGCTTTAAAGGGACTATGATTGAATCGGGTTATCCTAGGAATGATGTTTTGGTTAAATCAAATAATAAAGAGAATATAACAGAAATAAAGAAAAAAATAAAGATTCCAACACACAAAAAAGTGATTTTATACGCGCCAACATGGAGAGATAATCAGTTTTACGAAAAAGGTAAATATAAATTTAATCTGAAAATGGATATAGATAAATTAAGAAAAGAATTGCAGAATGACTATATTATTATTTTAAGATTACATTATCTCGTTGCAGAAAACTTGGATTTAAGAGGATATGAAGGCTTTATATACGACTTATCTAAATATGAAGATATTAGAGAATTGTATTTAGTATCGGATATATTAATTACTGATTATTCTTCAGTGTTTTTTGATTATGCAAATTTAAAAAGACCAATGATCTTTTATGTATACGATATTGAGGACTACAGGGATAATCTAAGAGGTTTTTATTTCGATTTTGAAAAAAAAGCCCCAGGCCCTTTAGTGAAGTCTACTGATGGAATATTGGAAGAGATAAACAAAATAAACAAGGTTGGTTTTGTTCCATCTGCTAACTTTCGAGAATTTTATAAGAAGTTTTGCTATTTAGAAGACGGAAAAGCTACTGAACGAGTAGTAAAAAATTTTTTTTACTAATGTCTTAACTCCTAAATAAAACTGTTTTGTTAGTAAGAATACAAAAATAAATAAAGAAAGAAAGGATAATTTTATGTTTAAATCCAAAAAAGGACTGTATATAATGACAACCTCTTTACCCCTAACTTATGGTGGAAGAACTAGATCTTTACTCCAAAGAAGTAGGATCTTGACAGAAAATGGCTGTGGTATAGATGATATTACTTTAATAACTACTAATTATAACCCTGATTATGAATACGTATATAAACAATATCGTAACAAGGCAGTTGTTAATGAGAATACTGACTTCTTAAATATGTACAATGATTTAAGATGGGATGACAGTGTGAATATTAGAAATAATTACCGAGAATACCTTCACAAAGAGCTTGGAGATCAATATTTTGCTGTACCTAAAAAAGGAAATGAGCATAAAACGGTATTTTATAAGAATGGTGTACCGATACTTCATACTTCATACAATACTAAAACAAATCGAATGGGTCACATTGAAGTATATTCAAATCAACATTCCCATCCGGCTAAGAGGATATATATAGATAAAAATGGTAATCTCCATAGGATTAGATATTTTAAAGATAAAACTAAAGATAATGTTATTAGAGATGTTTTTGTTGATAGGAAATTTAATGCTTATTTAACTAAGGAATATATATATACTAATGAAACTTTGAAATTAGATCGAATTATACTATTTAAGAAAGATAATAGCTCTGAAGTATTTTTAAACGAAAAAGAACTTATAAAATATTGGTTCGAGGGCTTTTTAGTAGATGGAGATACAGTTATCAACGATGTAAGACATTTAGATAGACCATTATTAAATGTAAACAAGAATATAAAAAGAATTTTTCAAATGCATGGACCGCATTTGTCTAAACCTAATAATTTAGATTCTGAAACGAAAAACAGCTTTAGATACCTTTTTGAAAACATATCGGAAGATCAAGATGTTATTATTTCATTAACAAATGGTCAAAGGGAAAATATTATTAAAAAATATCCCCATCTTGCAAATAGAATATATGTAATCCCTCATTGTATTAGTGGTAAAGTTAATATTAATGAAAAGATGATTGATCGCAATAAAATTTGCGTTGTTTCAAGATTAGTGGAATTAAAACGAATTGATCATGCGATTAAAGCATTCAATAGTGTATTAAAAGATAGACCTAATATAAAACTTGAAATATATGGAGAAGGTGAAGAGGAAGAATCCTTGAAGAGATTAGTAGCTGAGTTAGGAATTCAGGATTCCGTAAAATTTAAAGGTTTTACAAAAAATCCACAAAAGATATATGAATCATCCTCATTATTTCTAATGACTAGTAAACTAGAAGGGTTTGGTCTGACTGTTTTAGAGAGCATTTTTCATGGATGTCCGGTAGTTAGTTATGATATTACCTGGGGCCCATCCGAAATTATTAATGATAATAATGGAATTTTAGTTGAGAATGGAGATATAAACGGTTTAAAAAATGCTATGGTTACTTTACTTGATTCTCCCCCAAAAAGAAAGAAAGTGGCGAAATTAGATGAGAAATTTACACAAAAGCATTTTGTAAAAAGTTGGAAAGAAATATTAAGGAAGTGAGTAAAAAATCAGATATTTGGAGTGAGTAGAAAGTATGCTCAGATAAGTTTAGATTTGCTGTCAAAAGTTTGCGCATTAAGCTGTAATCTTGATAATGCTGGTATTAAGTAAATCAATCTCAATATTAAAGCTATTACTAGGAATAGACTTTATGCTTACATTAAACTAATTAATATAATATGATATAATCAATGTTATACGTAATTTTTCATATTATATTAATTTAGTAGAATTACGTTAGAACTTTTAACCAAAAAATGTTTAAATAGGGGAATTTTTTATGACTAAGATAGATGAACATAAAAAGAGAAAAAGTTATTCAGAGCATGGAGTGCTGTTGGGGAAAATAGAAGTGAAAAAAGTTTCCTATGAAGGAAACGAATTAATAATTGATACAAGATCAAACATGAATAAAGAATTCGAATTATATTTATACAATGAAGAAAGTAAAGTTTATAGTAAAGTTAAATATAACTTTCATGGTGGTCAAATTATAATAGATATAAATTATTCTTTTAAGATTAATAAACAGTTAGAAGGTAAATGGTCTTTTTGTGTTAAAAGTAAATTTGAATCTTATACCTTATTAGAGTCATTTAAAATAAATAATTTTGAAAAACAAAATATCCCCATTGCAGATTTAGGGATTAACCATAACCTTTATTGTGGAATCTACATTGATAGTAAAGGTGTTCTTTACTATTGTCAATTTCCTGAATTGCTATATAAGGAATCTACTAGAAATGAAATTTTAGAGAAAATAGATATTAATAATATTAATATAAAAAATAAGTCCTTTAGCTTTCATTTAGTTGAAGATAAATTTAATAACTATGATCTAATTAATGTAGTTTTGGTGGCTAGAAAACAAAAAAAAGCTAGGATGGTTCTAGGTACTATAAAAAAAGGGAATGAAATTAAATGTACTTTACCTGAAATGGAATTTCAAAATGGACGGTATAATTTTTTCCTTGAAGTAGTATGTGGATCATATTATGTTAAAGCAAGGCTGCATACGAACCAAAATAAATGTGATTTGGGCTATTTTGATCTAGAAAATGATAACTCAGTATTAGTCTATAAAACTGCCAAAAATAACTTATCATTGGTAAAAGGTAAAATTTACAATGTCTTTAGAGAAAAATCAAATGCAAAAATAACTTTAACTAAAATAAAAAGAACTTGGAGAAAACGCTATAAACTAAGTCTTCATGTTGATTCAGATAACAAACTAAAGATCAACAAAATACTTATTAAGTTAAGAAGTAGCGATAACTTCAAAGTTATGGAGGCTTCAAACCTTACTATAAAAATTCAAAATGGAAACAATCGAAAAGTTGAAGGCCAATTTATTCCAGATTGGGAAAAATACCGCCCTCTTTATTGGGATGTTATGTTAGAAGTAACAGACGAGCAAGGGTACACAGGTTGTATGAGGGTTAATAAAGCGTCATATATTGTTAAAAAAGTTTTGAAAGAAGATTATTTTAGGCAATCAATAGTTAATAAAGATAAAATAATATATCCATATCTTACTCTAAATAAAAGCGTATCCTTTATGATGAGAGAAAAAGATTCGTATGAGAATGTTAGAAACAAAATTAAGGAAAAGGTTGCTTATTATATTTTTAAGTTGCTCAAAGGGTACCCTTACAAGAATAAAGAAGTGTGGTTAGGTTTTGAAAAGTTCTCAAGAACAGCTCAAGATAATGGTTATGCTTTCTTCGATTTTGTTGAAAAAAATAATCTTCATAAAGACTTTTATTATATAATTGATAGTAGGTCACCTGACTATGAGCGAATTAAGGCTATAAATAAAAACATTGTTGAATTTATGTCCTTTAAATATTTTTACCTTATTTATGTTGCGAAGTTACTTATTTCATCTGAGACAAAAAGGCATGCTTATAATATAAGAGTGAGAACTGGGAGGGTGGCTAATTGTTTACAAACAAAGCGTAGTATTTTTTTACAGCATGGAGTCACAGGTCTAAAGAAATCAGATGTATTTAAAAAAAGTAAGGGGAGAGGTAACTTCGATTTAGTAGTTGCTACTTCAGATAAAGAGAAGGAAATAATAATAGAGAACTGGAAATATTCGGAGCAAGAAGTGATTGTTACTGGTTTTTCTCGATGGGATTTATTAGAAGATAGATCACATAAGCTGGAACAAAAAAAGATATTTGTTATGCCTACATGGAGATCATGGATGGAGGGAATGACTAAAGAGGAATTTGTACGATCAGACTATTATCATAACTACCTTTCATTTTTAACATCAATTAGATTAAGGGAAATTTTGCAAGAATACAATTTAAATTTAGTATTCTTTTTACATCCCAAATTTAAAGAGTATATACATGAATTTTCAGTCTCTGACCATAATATTTATCTTAAAAGTTTCTTAGATATTAAAGTTAATGAAGAATTAATGGAGTCTTCTATCTTAATAAGTGATTATTCATCAATTACATGGGATATGTTTTATATGAATAAACCAGTGATATTTTTTCAGTTTGATCATGAGAAATATAATGACTTAGAAGGTAGTTATTTGGATATGGATAGAGAGTTATTTGGGGAACGTGCAGAAAATCCTGATGAATTAATCCAAATATTATATAATTATATTACAAATGATTTCAAAGTAACACCGGCTTATCAAAGTAAAAGAAGAAAGTATTTTAAATATATTGATCATGATAATTCAAAAAGAATCTTTAACGAAATAAATAAACGATTAAATATGGGTGATTAATAAATGCATTACTTTAGGATAGTTAACAAGAAGAATAGCACAAATTTTTTAATCTCTAAGACATTATCTGTTCAAGTAGCTAAAATCAAACTAGATAACAGGGATATAAGATATCATTTTAAAAATGAAAATTCACACTTAACAGAAATTGTATTTGAAGACAATTTGAATATCTTTCCTGCTAATACATTTTTGGCTCTTGAGTTTTTTGATAAAACGGGTAGTAAAATATGCGTGAAATTAGATCAATACGGGAACTTTCCTGTTAATCTAAACCAAGAACGGTTTGCAATATTTTCACAAGTAGAAAATGAGTTGCATATTGCAATTAAATTTATTGATTTTAGAGCACTTATATTACAAATGCAAAGCTATTCACCTATTGTAAATAAAGTGTATTTGGAAAATAGTGATGATCACATTAAGATTTCCTTAAGTAATGTGGAAAAATATGATTATAAGAATATTATATTAACAATTAATAGAGATAGCAGTTTAAACGCCCATATAATTCCTGTCTTAGTTAAAGATGACCATGTACTTATATCAAAGAAAGATTTATCGACAAAATACAATATCCACTTACTATTGGCAATCAATTCCAATGTATTTAAACTCTCATTAAATAATTTAATCCAAATTACTGCAATGGAATTAGAGGAAATAAAATCCTATGATCATTTTATTGAAGTAAAAGAAAATGATTTAATGGGACTAAACATAAATAATTTTTTTCAACCACAAATTGAAGATTCTTATGCATATATTGAAGGTCTAGATATTAAGAATAATATTCTTGTTTTAAACGTCGAAGATAAAGAATGGTTTTTGGACTTAGAGAATCCTATTTTAATTTTGCAAGAGGCAGAATCTAAAACTTACTTTGCAATTAGAGGAGAAACTAGATCTTCTTTTCTATATTTTAATTTCAAAAATTTTCTAGATTATATTCCTACAAGTAAAGAGGTTTGGAATATATACTTAATGGCTAAAGGCAATAAAATATTTTTAAAACTAAATAATAAAAAAGAGAAAGTTAGAAACGATTTATTTTACATTTTAAACCAAGATAACTTTCCTTCACTTTCAACATATAATTTATATAGTGCCTTTTTATTTAATCAAAGTAAGGATTTAGTTGTAAAAAAGGATAAGGTTTCAAATCTAATAAAAAGTAATTATAAAATCAAAACATCGGTTAAACAATTTATTATGCATGGAAGTAGAATCCGAATGAAGATTCAATTATATTCACCAAATGTAAATTTCGCAGAGCCCACAGGTGTATATTTAGTACACAGAAACAAAGATAATTTTAATAAAATTGCTGTTGGGATAAAAGATTTACAAAGTAACAGGAATTTTATAACCATTGAATGTAAAGTAGATTTAAAGAAAGAGAATCTCTTCCCTTTATACTGGGACATTTATGTAGGAATTGACGTTAATAATAAGGAAGAATTAATTAAAGTAACAAATGTCGCGTCTAACGTCTTAAATAAAATAGATTCTAGAGTCTCTAAATATCAATTGAAATTAAATAAAGATTATATTGTTTATCCTTATATTACTATAAATAAGGATCTGGCTTTCACCTTTAGGGAAAAAGAATACTTTGAAAATAGGTATTACATTTTAAAGGAAAATTTAGCGTTTATAATATTTAATCTTTTTAAAAATTATTTTTCAAAAAGAGAAATTTGGATTGGATATGAAAAGTTAGCAATGTCTGCACATGATAGTGGGTATTACTTTTTTGATTATGTATATAAGAATAAAAAGCATAAAGACTTTTATTACGTTATTAGAAAAGACTCTCCTGAACTCAATAATTTAAAAGACAAAAAGGATAAACTATTGTATTTTATGTCTTTTAAATATTTCATTTACATGTTTGCTGCAGACTTGCTAATATCTTCGGATACTAAAAGAAATAGCTATAATCTTAAACAAAAAAAGAGCAAACTTGGTAAAGCACTTACTAATAAACAACTAATTTATTTACAACATGGTGTTAATGGATTAAAAGCAGTTCCAGACTTTTATAAAAAGAGAGGAGTTTTTGATTTAGTTATAGCTCCTTCTGAATACGAAAGGAAAATGATAATTGAACACTGGGGCTATGATGAATCTGAGGTTGTTACAACTGGATTAGCAAGATGGGATGTTCTAAAGGATAGAACAAAAGAAATAAATTATAAGCAGATTTTTGTTATGCCTACGTGGAGAACTTGGATGGAGGGTATGAGTAAACAGGATTTTATGGAAAGTCAATACTACAAGTACTATAATGCTTTTCTTTCTTCCGATAGATTAAATGAGGTTCTTAGAGATAATAATGTTAAAATTAAATTTTTTCTTCATCCAAAGTTCAAGGACTATATTGATTCATTTGAAATTAACTCTCCTAACATTGAAAAATTTGGTTTTTTAGAAGTTCCATTAGACGAAATGATTATGAAAAGTTCTATGATGATTTCAGACTATTCAAGTGTAATCTGGGAAATGTTTTATTTGAAAAAACCATGTCTTTTTTATCATTTTGATGTCGATAAATATCTTCAATATGAGGGCAGTTATATGGATTTTGACAATGATTTATTTGGCGATGTAGCTTATGATCCAAATGAGTTAATAAGCTTAATAGAATACTATATTTCTCATGATTTTAAAGAAAAGGAAAATTACGGAAAAATGAGGAATGAGTATTTTACTTATATGGATAATCAGAACTCTAAAAGAATATTTGAAGCTATTGAAAATAAGAAAAAAGAGCTGTATAAGCGGAGAAAAATTAACGAGATAAAAATAACTCATATTATACCGTTTGATATAAGAAGAAAAATATTAAATGCTATAGCTAGAATTCTTTATTAAGGTTAGTAATTAGTTTGATCCACTAAAATAAAATTGACAGCTATTGCAGTAATAGAGTGGTATGAATTTTCTTAATAGGTGAGGTAAGAAGGGAAATGTTTAATTTCAGAGCTGTTTACTATTCTTAAAAGATTTCATATCATATTCTGAAAAAGTATAGGAAGCCCCGATCTTTTATAGGTAGGGGCTGTTTGACGCTTGCATACCTGCAAATGGCATTATATAGTAATCAAGTAAATCCGTTGAGATTTAAAAGTAATACTTGTATAATTTAATATCAGAGTAAGTGAGTATTCTAGGCGAAAGGATATGAAGATGAAATCTGCGTTAAATGTTATTAAAGAGCAAATAGAAAACTTTTACCTTATTAGAAGGCTTTCTATATATGAATTAAAAAACAAAAATAAAAACAACTATTTAGGGATATTTTGGGAAATTTTAAATCCTTCAATTCAGATCCTTATATATTGGTTCGTTTTCTCAGCTTTGAGGAGTAAAAAGCCCATAGAAATGATAGATGGACAAAAAATTGAATTTTTTAGTTGGCTTTTAGCAGCTTTCTTTCTATGGATTTTCTTCTACCAAGGAATTATACAAGGCTCTAAGTCGATTTATACTAGACTTAGAATGCTTTCAAAAATGAACTTTCCAATTAGTATTATCCCAGGATACGTTATTTTTTCACAGTTTTATGTTCATATTATGATGTTAGTTATTGCAATTGTAATATTAAATATGAACGGGTACTATATCTCAGCTTATTACTTACAATTAATTTACTACTTAATAGCAACTTTAGCTCTAATTTTTTCTATATCGCTTATAACGTCGACATTATCAACAATTATTCGCGATATCCATATGCTATTGAATTCAACATTAAGAATGCTATTGTATTTATCAGGTGTTTTATGGCCATTAGCTATTCTTGGAAAACAATTTCCAGGGATAAAGGTGTTATTACAACTTAATCCGTTGTATTATTTAGTTGAAGGTTATCGTGCTGCATTATTTAGTACAGAATGGCATTTTATTGCGGAGTGGCAGTACAGTATAATATTTTGGATAATAGTAATACTGTTATTCCTGTTAGGTTCAACTTTACACGTTAAATTCCGTAGACATTTTATAGATTATTTATAAAGGTTTGTGATGATATGGAAAAAGCGATAGTTGCAAAAAATATTAAGAAGAAATATAAATTATATAGTAGTTCTAAAGAACGTTTGTTAGACTTGCTGACGCCTAAAAGTTATGGGGAAGACTTTTATGCTCTTAATGGAGTTGATTTTGAAGCAGAAAAAGGAGATATTATTGGATTTGTTGGAGTAAATGGTTCTGGTAAATCCACCTTATCGAATATCTTAGCTGGCATTGTCCCAGAAACTTCTGGTTATATAGAGATTGAAGGAGAAGTTGCATTAATAGCAGTTTCTGCAGGTTTGAAAAATGATTTGACAGGAAGAGATAATATTGAACTAAAGTTACTAATGCTTGGTTTTAATAAAAATGAAATAAAAAAACTTGAACCAGAGATCATTGAGTTCGCTGAAATAGAAGATTTTATAGATCAGCCAGTAAAGTCATATTCAAGTGGGATGAAATCAAGACTTGGTTTTGCAATTTCAGTTAAAGTTGATCCTGATATTTTAATTATTGACGAGGCTCTATCTGTTGGCGATAAAGCCTTTGCTGAAAAAAGCTTAAATAAAATGAAGGAGTTTAAAAAACAAGGCAAAACAATGATTTTTGTAAGTCACTCTATTGGCCAAATGAAGCAATTTTGCGAAAAAATATTATGGCTCGAATATGGAAAAGTAAAAGCTTTCGGTTCGGTAAAGGAAGTAATTCCAAAGTATCAAGCTTTTTTGGATAAATGGAAAAAAATGTCCAAAACGGAGAAAGAAGAGTATAAACTATATAGAATAGATCCTTTAGAAAGAGATATTAATGACATAAATTTAAATCAAGCTATTATTGACGAACATCACCCCTTTGAGAATAGAGATAATTTTATTGTGCAACCAACGTCTAAAATAGGACATATTAATGATAACAAATCTTTTATTTATTCGAGTTTGTTTCCAGAAAGTAATGCAAAATCATCTGAGACTTATAAAAATTCAGTATACTATATAAAAAGAGAAGCAAAATTTAATAATAGAATTTTTTATTTACTTAGTAATAAACCAAGTGGTAAAAGTGGGGTCATAGGGTGGATGAATGCGAATGATGTTAATAGTAAATGTGAAATATTAATTGATGCTGATGAAAAACAATTTTATATTAAAGGTACAGGTAAAGCTTTTAATCGTCCTTGGGGGGGTAAGAAAAATATAATATATGACAACCTTAAGAATTTCAAAGGTGACCAATTTCTAGTGAGTAAAACTGTCAAAATAGGGAAAAACTTATGGTATAAAGGATTGTTAGGTGAAAATAAAGTATGGATACACCAGAGTTATTTGGGAGAAGTATAATAATTTTGGATAAGTGGCAAATGCAAGAGTTAATTTATAATTGTACTATATGAATTTAGGGTGATTAATCATCCATTATATTTGTTTTGCTTTAAGGTTTATAAAAACGACTTGTTGTATTTGCTAGAAGAAAATTTAAAATATAATATTTTTTGTTGTTGTATAAAATGTTAGAAACTTGAGCTGGAATGTGAGTACGATAAATTAGCCAAGAACCAGTAATAAAAACTCTTGGCTAATTTAAACAGTCGCTGACGATAGATTACACTATATAAAAGCAAAACGTATTATTTATTATTGTGCAGTAATCCACAGAATACGAATAGTCCTTTAAAAGAATTTTAAAATTTGTTTTTCTATTCATGTGAAAATATTTCAGGATTGTTCGAAAACACACCGTCTACTCCATAAGCGACTAATTCATTAAACCGCTCTTTTTTGTTTACCGTAAACGGGTATACTTGATACCCCTTGTTATGGCAATGTTCGATTAATTGCCTGTCTGTATAGACGTTATTTGGGTGAATACTAGCGATGTTTAACCCGCTTTTTGTTGCATAGTCCCAAGGATTGAGTATTCGATAGTAAAAGAGCATACCTAAAGGTAAGGTTGGCGCTATTTCCTGCACGTTTTTTAAAGCAACATGATCAAAAGAAGAAATAAGTATATTTTCAAAGCGATTATATTTAGACAGGCAATGAATGAGTTGCTCTTCAATTCCTTTATAAATAACTGGAATATTCTTAATTTCAATATTTAAGAGAATATTTTTTGGGCAAAGCTCTAAAACTTCATCTAGGGTTGGAACGGTGATCCCAGTATAATTTTCATTAAAAGAAGATCCGATGTCGATTTGTTTTAATTCACTTAATGTAAGGTCAGTAATACGTTTATTTGTCCATGGATTAAACCGAGTTAATTTGTGGTCATGACAAACTACGAGATAATTATCTTTGGTCAGTTGAATATCAAATTCAATAGCTTTTGCACCATGAGCAATTGCTTTTTGAAAAGCAGGTAATGTATTTTCAGGTGCTTCTGTTAGTGAACCTCTATGTGCAAAATTTAATGTCATTAATGCTGATGCTCCTTTCCAATTTAATGGTATATTGCATTAGTTTCTTAACCTATGCCGCAATTTAAAAAGTACGGTTTTTTGTATCCATTTAAATATCTGTCTATTATACATAAAAAAAAGGAATATTGCTAATCCGCTAGGTACCCATAATTCTTTTTGACTGAAAAAATAAGGTGCAAGTAAAGCAACTAATGTTAATGGAAATAAAATAACCATATCTACTCGATTTAGTTTGATGTTGAAATAAGGCTTGCTAGCACGAATTCGAACAATCCAGGTGATTATGAAGGCGATTAATGTAGACCAAGCGGCAGCATACAAGCCGATAAACGGAATCAATAAAATATGTACGCCGATATTTACAACTGCACCGAGGATGGACGTAACTAGAATTATCTTTGTTCTTTTGGCTCCATGAAAGCCGGCACTCCAGAACAACGAGAAAGCACTGAACATCGTACCTACTAATAGTAGCCCAGTGTATTGCCAAGCTATAAAAAATTTTTCAGAGATAAAAATAGAAAAAATAGGTTTTGTTAAGAGCGCAATACAAATTACAGATGTAACAAGCAAACGAAAAAAATGCTGGAAGACAACAGTATAATACTCATCCTTAGCAGCTTTGTTAAATTGGAGAATAGCACTGTCTTTCCATGCTAAGTTAAACACAGAATGGATCATTACGAGAATAGCAGGTATTTGATTTGCTACCGCATATAAACCATTATATTCTATTCCCAGATAGCCTACAATAATATAGCGATCTGAAGCATTCATGATCCACCAGCTAATTGCACCAGGAATAATAGGTAATGCATATTTTAAAAGGGACTTAATCAGCGGTTTCGAGTAATGTCGGGTTGACAAAAATCGGTGGAATCGCATAATCATCCAAGCTGTTATAATTGATACTAAATTAGCAAGAATAGAAGCATAGAAAAATGCTTCTATTCGCAGTTGTAAACTGTATAAAAATAATAAGATGATTGATATATGTATGATCGTTTGTAGCAGTCCCAGTGAAGCGAATAAGAAATTGAATCCTAAACCTCTAGCACATTGCTGTAAATAGCTATTTACGATAATTACTTGAATGAGTACTAATGTTAAATATCCATACGGAATAGGGGAAAAAGCTAACCATAACAATGCAAGAATAGTGAATAAGATTAGATTTCGCGCTAAAGCTAATGTGCCGCTAGTAATAATCGTTATTTGTTGTTGAGTGTCTTTTTCAACAATTAACCAACGATAAACGGCTGATGTTAATTCAAGGCTGATAAATGGCGCTAATAGACTAGAAGTAGTAAGGATTAAATCCCAAGTTCCATATTCCTCTGTTGTGAAATAATGTGTATAAACAGGTAGCATTAAAAAAACGAGAGCTTTTGATCCAAAGGTAGTAATGCTATACAACAGGGTGTCTTTCACTAGTTTTTTTTCTTTGGTCATGAATTAATCATCCTTCAATTCTCTGTTTCTAAATAAGTATCTAACTTAATAAATTGTTCCTTTGCCTTCATGATTTGCTCCGTTACATCTATCCTATTACTGCTCATGCTTTGATAAACAGTCTCAGCTTCTAATGTTTCTAACTCATGAAATTGAGTGTAATTACCTTGGAAATTAACATCCTTTATCATATTTGTCATTTTACTGCTGTACACGATTGGAAAAACGGATTTTTGATATAACCACCCTAAAATCATAGCATGAAATCTGGTAGCAACAACAAAAGTGCAAGAGGAAATTAACTTTAGGGCCTTTTCTAAGTTGTTTTTGTAGTAAAATGTATGAATGTGATTTATATAGTGTTTAGAGACAGGAGCGAGAATATGCTTAATTGCTTCATGATCTTGCTCGTATTCACAAAAAGACATTAGCGTAACATCATATCCTTCTTTTAAAAAATGGAGAGTTATTTCTCGTATTTTATTGTAATAAATTTCATCATAACCCTGTAACGACTTTCTAATAGAAGGTTTAATTACAGAAATAATCACGGATTGGTTAGCTTTGTTTAAACAAATAGGTTCCAATTGGAAAATCATATCTGTAGCCAGTCTAACGTTAGGCAACTCTTTAAATAACGAATAGGAGTAATGGTCCCGAAAGCAAATATCGGTTAAATGGAAAAATATTTTATAGTATGCGTGTAGAAAGCTTTGTTCGTAGAAAGGACCAAAATTAGCTCCTAAAATAAAAAAAGGTATCTTCATTTTGGACATAGCTTGGACATTTTTATACTCTTCTTTCCAATAATCGTGTTGAATAAATAATGATCCTCCAGCATAAATTTGCAAATGACATTTTCGTGCCAGGTAGGAATAGAAAAGCTTCTTTTTGTTAAACGTTGTTGCAATTAATTTACTACCACGGAAAAGAAGAGAATCGGAGTTAATAATTTTTAAGTTATTTAAGTTGGAAAAAGTCTTACAATATCCTTTTGGGGCTAATAATAGAAAATTCGTATTTGGATAACGTTCACAGATAGTTTTAATAAATAAATCATCCCCTAAATTATAGTGAGTGTATGCGTAGAGCATGACATTCTTCATATTTTATCACCTTTTCCGTTAATAATGGCTTGCTCTATATATTAGCTGAAGTAACACCTTTCGACTAAGTGAAAAATTTGTGTGAATGACGCTTCAAAAAAGATTTGACGTAAAAAAATATATACAGACTATATGTTGATTTAAGCTTAATGAGTAATTTAACTAACTGTTTTTGTAATGAGCCTGTAAAATGTATTAGCTCTTCATTTGTGTTAATTAAATGAAGTATGGTTTTCATTTCGTTCACTTTTTCAATTCGTGGCATACGATTTTCTTTGTGAAAAAGATTTGTATATGCATTGATCACACTACTAGCATAAATTTCTCCAAGATCGCGTTTGTTTTTATAGGTTAATCCTCCCATTTCTTCTAAAAAAGACTGTACTTTATTTAATAAGAATTGTTGCTCTTTAAAGTAGTTTTTACGGTAAGCGCGAGATAAAGAATGAACATTTGCGTTAACATATTTGTATAGTGAGTCATGAAGTATATAAATTCGTTTACAATATTGAAGGTAATGTAAATTAAATAATAGATCTTCTCCAAAAGATATGTTTTTTTTAAACTTGATGTTGTGCTGATTGATTATGTCTAATCGATATAGCTTATTGCAGGGAGAAGGAATGATAATTTGTTTATATAAATCACCAAAATAATGAAGAAATGAAGTTTTGGTATACATCCCCTTAATAGAAGGAGTATATAATTTTTTTTTATGTGTAGCTATTGACTCATATCCACATATGACAAGGTCATTAATTGGCGAAGAATTAACAGCCTCCACTAGTTTTTTAGTCATATCGCTATCAATATAATCATCAGCATCAACAAACTGAAGAAACGCTCCTTTTGCTTTCTTTATTCCTATATTTCTTGCGCAGGATACACCTGCATTTTTTTGGTGAATTACATGAATATTATTATATAATGCAGCCAGACTATTACATATTTCCGTGCTTTTATCTGTTGATCCATCATTAACCAAAATGATTTCAGTTGAATGATACGATTGGCTTAATATGCTCTTGATACAGCGCTTCAAGGAATGCTCTGCATTATAGACGGGAATGACAAAACTAACTAGTTTGTGTTTGCTCATTTTTATGACCCCCTATAAGCATTAATGGAATGGAGAGATAGGTCATGGCAGAAGGTGCGAACAGTACATGACCTGCCAAAAAAGCTATTCCGACAGAAAGACCTACTATGGTAAATAACAGCAAATATTTAATTTCAAAGTAAGGTTTCTTAAAGATCAAATGCTTTACTAAGAAGATTAGAGGAAGCATTGCAAATAGACTTCCTATAATTCCCAAACTGAAAAAAAGATCAAAGAAATCCATCTCAATTAACTTTGGTTCGTTTTGATAATCCCCAGCATACCCTAGACCAAAAATTTTTCTTAATATATGTGCATGTAAATAATCTTTTTTTATCTCTGCAAAGTAAATATCTCTAGAACTGAGAATTTTTTGTGAGAGGAGCTCATATGTAGATAAAGCTTCTAACTCTGAGTTTGCTTTTAATTCATTTTGAGTTGGAGAGACGTGATTCTCTGGCGGTGAGTTATTTCCAATAGAAGTATAGGGAATAAAGCATGCAAATAAAAAGATGATCATAATAAAAGCTATTGCATGCCAATCTCTCCATATCTTTAATCGTAGCTTCCACAAAATATAGGCGATAGTAATGCTAATGAGCACTAAGCCGCCTATAAAAGCTGTCTTTGTACCAATCATAGGTAGCATGCTTAAAATGATAATATAAGCAAACCAATGGGCAAGCTGTTTTTTTTGAATAAGCTGAATGCTCATTAATCCAAATAGAATTAGGGTTATGGCACTTAATTCGTTTGCAGAGAAAAACCAACCCGAATAACCAGAAGTATCGTATCTATAACTGTTTATACTTGTATTAGTAAGAACTGCCATCCAGTAAGTGCACCCAACGATGTAGCTAGTAATAGTTGTAGCGGTATATAAAGTACGGGTGCTTACGCAGTTTCTTTCATTTACATAGAGAACGGCAAAAATAATGACTAAAAAATAACTAACCTTTAAATAAAAATTCAACTCCCAGATCCAATTAAAGTGAGACTTTAAAAGTAAGTTTATAATAAAACTAACTAATACTCCTGAAAATGCCATTATCATAAGGGTGAAATTTTTCTTCTTGTTTTTATGGGAAAAACAAATGAAGAGAGTAATAAATAAAACAGACATAAATAATGTTCGAAGTAGAGATCCTACTGATATTGGAAATGATAAAGTGAATGTTGTTAGTATGTCCATGATTGGCTGAATAACAATGAATACGAGTATAAATTTATTCACTGTATTAGTTGATTTATCCATAATAGTTCCCCTATGTTGTAATCTTTACCTTAAATTATTGACACCTTTTAATTTTCTATTCACGAAGAATAATAAAATCCTATGCTCATGGTTATATTAATTTACTAATAATAACGGAGAGTAGGTAAGCGAATGAAAATACTACATTTAAACGCAGGTAGTGAAACTGGTGGGGGGATGTATCATATTTTGGGGTTAATGAAAGAATTTAAAGATAAACAATTTATACTCGGTGTTATGGAACAGGGAGAACTTTTGCAACGTGCAAAACAATTAGGAATTAAAACGGTTCATTTTTCAAGTAGTTCTAAACTTAGTATTCCATTAATTAAAAAAATGATTTCATTTATAAAACAGGAAAAAATTACTTGTATCCACTCACATGGTCCTCGAGCAAATGTGTATACAAGTATATTGAAGAAAATGTTGCCTTTTCAGTGGGTCGTAACTATCCATAGTGATCCATTTCTAGATTTCATGGAAAAAGGTACCTACGGAAAATTATTAAGTAGGATAAATATGAATGCTGTTAAGAATGCAAATAAATTAATAGCTATTTCACAACCTTTTAAAGACTGTCTTATTGATGCGGGAATTGATGAAAATAAAATAATAACCACTTTAAATGGTATTGATTTTAAACAAAGAGTGAAAAACATTTATAAAAAACGCGACTTTGGAATTAATGCGGATGAGTTTATTTTTTTAATGGTAGCCAGGTTGGAAAAAGTTAAAGGTCATCAATTTGCTATAAAAGCTTTTTCGGAAATTTTAAAGAGAAATAGTAAATGTCATCTTATGCTTGCTGGAGATGGTAGATTATATAATCAATTGAAAAAAATGGTATTTGAATTAGGAATAGAAAAAAATGTACACTTTTTAGGTTATAGAAAAGATGTACAGCACTTATATAAAATAGCAGATGTGACTTTACTAACTTCCTTAAGCGAAAGTTTCCCCCTTGTCCTATTAGAATCTGCTAAAGCAAAAACCCCAGTCATTTCGTCAGACGTTGGGGAAGTAAATAAACTTATTGTAAATAATGGAGTCGGTTGGATTGTAAAACCGGCTAACACAATGGAAATAATTGCTGCAATGAAAGATGCATTATTTTTTCACAAACAAGGAAAATTATCGTTAATTGGTGAAAAGCTGTATCAGCATGCTTCAAAAAAATTTACATTGGAGATTTTTGCCGAAAACATTTATAATGTATATCGAGGTCTAAATTGAATGTATGTTTAAGTTTTGCTATATGATTTGTCATTGATATGAGGTTCTTTCACTTAGCTTTAAAGTTAAAAGGGGGATATGATAACTCTTATTGAAAAGCGACACTAGTGGAAGCGTATTCAATTTGATCGGACTAGCTTTTGCCAATCTAGTGTCTTCAATGGCCTAGATGTTTCTTAGGGAAAATGAGGTGAACGAAATGCTTAAAATAGCTCTGTTAGCCTTATCAACTTTGCTATTTTCTTTGTTAGTAACTCCAATCGTAATTAAGTTCTCCAAGTTATTAAATGTCACTGATAAACCAAATAACCGAAAAGTTCATAAAGCACCAATCCCTACTTTAGGAGGAGTGGCTATCTTTATTAGCTTTTTGCTTGGTTTAATGATTTTACAACCAGATAGTAATTACCATGCAGTTATTCTTATTGGAGCTGTGTTGATAGTTATGTTAGGAGTTTTCGATGACATTAAATCTCTTTCACCGAAAATTAAATTTTTAGTTCAAGTAGGAATAGCCTTCCTCGTCGTTTTTAAAGGAGGGTTACAAGTTGAATATATTAACTTTCCGTTTGGGGGGCAAATTGAGTTTGGTGTCATGAGTTCAGTAATAACCGTATTTTGGATTGTAGGTATTACCAACGCAATCAATCTTATCGATGGTCTAGATGGCCTTGCTGCGGGTGTTTCGGCAATCGCTTTGTTTACAATGGCAGGAATGGCTATCATTATGGGTGATGTATATGTTACAACGATGGCTCTATTGCTTTTCTTTAGTACAATTGGGTTTCTGAAATACAATTTTTTTCCTGCGAAAATTTTCATGGGTGATACAGGCGCTTTGTTTTTGGGGTATATGATTTCTGTATTGGCACTTTTAGGATTTAAAAATGTAACGTTTATTTCTTTTGTTATTCCTATATTTATTTTGGCAGTGCCCATTTCAGATACACTTATCGCAATTATTCGCAGGTATGTTAATAATCAGCCACTCGCAAGTCCAGATAGTTCCCATTTACATCATAAGTTGCTGAAGATGGGTTTTTCACATAAACATACGGTATTAGTTATTTATACGCTAAGTATAATGTTTAGTTTGGCTGCTATTTTTTTCTCTATGACAACTGTATGGGGTTCTATAGTTATTTTTACTATCTCAATTTTCGCATTGCAAATACTCATTGAAAACCTGGAATTAATTAATAGTAGCTATAAACCACTAACTAACCTTTTAAAGGCGATTAGACATAAGTTATAAATATTAACTGACTAAATAGGTACTAATCCGGCTATTTCGTCCTTCATAGAAATTATTGGAGATTAAGTCTAACTAAACAGCATAGCACTATTTACTATTATTGGTATAATCGCTCCATTTTTACAACAAACACCCCAAAGGAAGTTTTCATACTAACTTCTTTTGGGGTGTGAAATTTGTCGCTTTAGTTCAGTTTGTAGTAGTTATATCCAAGTGCCGTTTTAGTTTGTTTTGTGTTTCTAAAAGAGCTTCCTGATCGAGCTGCCAATAATAGGAACCATTTGGCTGATAATCATGCCCTTCTAGGGTTAGTGTCTCAAAATCTAAATTTTTACCTTTAGTACCATAGGCAATGAAACTTTTCATTTCACTAAAAGTCATATTTGTAGTCATGTTACTGCCAACAGCTTCTAACACATCGTCGTATTTTAAAATGGAATCTAAGGATATAGCTTTGCTAATTACTGCTTTAATTATTTCCTGTTGTCTTTTTCCGCGTTCTATATCGTTATCTAATTTTCTTGTTCTGGCTAAAGCAAGAGCTTCTTCACCATTTAATTCTTGTTCACCAGGAAGCAAGTGTATTGCATTAGCCTGATCTTTGGAATTTTGTTCTTTCAACTCATAAGGTACATCAACAGTGATACCATCAACAGCATTAACGACATCAATAAATGCTTCAAAATTGACCTTTACATAATAATCAATGGGAATATCTAGGAGGTTTTCAACTGTATCCCTTGTAGCTTGGGTACCACCAAAAGCATGTGCATGATTGATTTTAGTTTCATATCCAACCTCAGGAATATAAACATAAGTATCACGTGGAATACTTACTAATTTCACACTCTTGTCATCCTTATTCAGGGTAGCAACCATCAAAGTATCTGTTCTTGCGTTGTCTGCGTTGTTGCGAATATCACTGGAATCTATTCCCATAATTAGTACTGATACATTATCTACAGCAGGATCAACTTTAGCTTCTCTCAGATCTGATTTTTCCATGCCATCATCTTCATATGATTCAGAAAGAACACTACCCGCTTTTGTATATAAGTATGAAGCATAAACTGCAATAGCAACAAAAGCAAGGATCAACGGAACAAGTATCAAATATGCTCTTTTCTTCAGTTTTCTTTTCCTTCGTACTACTACTCTTCTATGATTTTTATTATCCATTACAGGACCATCCTTAAAATAAAGTGAATTTATATTAATTCTAGTTATAATCAATGTATATATTTGTCGAAAAACTTAAAGATATCTACAAGACTAAGTATAATTTTACTATGAATATGTATATTCGTAAATGAAAATCTTATTACAGCCTTGAGAATGCCTAGTGGAGATGGGAAAAGGTTGCTGTTGACGAAGAAATATAACAAATGCTATTCATGTTATAGATGTTCCATTTTATATACAACATTGATTTTTCAGCAAAATCACTTATATTCTTGGTTAAATAATCTACAAAATGTTTTTAATCCAATGGTTATTGTGATAAAAGATGACATTAAAATACGACAAGTGATTGAGGCAGATGAGGTAAAGGTAATTGAAAGCTTATATTTATGAAAACCTCTTTAGTTTTTCTATTAGCGCAAGTTATACAGAGGGCGCACTCTGCGTTATTTACGAGGTCCAATAGAATTAAAAGAGGTTAAAAAGCATTTCATTGTTAAACAAATCAAATTTTAAAATAATAATTGTCATACTCTTATTAAATCGAGTATAGACCCTATTCATCCATACTGTCGAATTAATTTTGCCATGCACTTGATACAGGAAGATCCAAATGCTCTCGCAACGTATTTTCAATCTCACTTCTGCTCTGTTCATCTACCTGATAGTACCAAATTCCATCTTGCATCTTACTGCCTTGCCCATCGATATTAATTGTGTTTATGGCTAAGTCCGTATTTAGTCCGTAGCTCATAAAGCTCTTCATTTCATTGAAGGTCAGGTCTGTACTCATGTTATCTCCCACTGCATTAATGAGTTCATCAAGTTTTAGGATGGAAGAGGCAGAAGCAGTTTCTTTAAAAATGGTTTTAATAATTTCTTGTTGCCGTTTCCCTCTTTCAAAATCACTATCGTATTTTCTGGTCCGTGCTAAAGCTAAAGCTTCTTCACCGTTTAAATTTTGATAGCCTGGCATTAATTGAATGGCATTTTGATTATCATTTGAATCAAGCTCATTCATTTCAAAAGGTACATCATATTGAATTCCACCAATTGTGTCTACAATTTCAATAAAGGCTTCAAAATTTAACCGAACATAGTAATCAACTGGAACATTTAAAAAATTTTCTACAGTATCGATGGTTTTTCTGGGGCCTCCATAGGCGTGCGCATGATTAATTTTTGTATACCCGTAATCCGGAACGTTGACATAAGAATCTCTCGGGATGCTTAATATGTTTACATCTTTTTTCTGTTTATTAAAGGTTGCAAGCATTAATGCATCGGATCTGCTGTTGCCTTCATTACGTGCCTCACTATCATCTACCCCAATAACAAGTACAGAGACATTGTCATCTACGGGGGTGACTGATTCATCTCTTAAAGCGGATTTCCCCCCATCTCTTTCAAATTTTTCATAAGATTTATTGGCGGCTTCTTGGGCTGTTTTATAGACATGGGCACCGTAGGAAACGGTTGCTACTAATAAAAGACTTAAGGGAATAATTAAAAAAAACAAAAGTTTCTTCTTATTTCTTTTTTTTCGTGTTTTTACTCGAAATATATTTTCACGGTTTTTCGACATAATTACACCTCATTATACATACTACTTTTCATTTTACTACTATATGTAGCTGACGTAAATTACATTTAGATTACATTATTGTAAGATAAATAACTCTTAACCAATAATGATGAAATTATTTATCCCGTATATAAGGTGCTGTAAGACTCCCACTTCAGTAGGTGGATAATATAATCTGTATAGCAACAAGTCTAGGTAGGAGATAACAGCACCTAAATACCCTATTTCGTAAGAGACTTTTAGGTCATACCATTACAGTACTAACAACGGGAGGATGAATGAAAAACCTCACTGATTGAAGATTCACTTTATAATAATCTCCTGCTTTTTACATTATTTTATTAAATAGTATTTAAAATATCCGTCTTGTTAGAAATTTAAGTTCATTTTGCCACCTATCTGTTCTCTACATCGAATTTAGATGTGAAGGAGGTGATCCCATGGCAAATTCAACGCTAACCGATTCGTCGTTACGATTAGAGTTTGGTAAAGGCACGGAGCAAGGCTCAGAAAAACAACTTATAACATCGAAAAGCTTCCATAATGTGAAAACAACTGCAACATCTGACCAGTTATATGCAATTGCTCAAGCGGTTGCCAGTTTACAGAAACTTCCACTGTTAACAATCGAACGTAAAGATAGCTCGAAAATTGTCGAGGCATAGTGGAAAATTAAATGGAAGGGAGGGGGGGAAAGACATGAAAAAACTAGAATTAAAATTTACGAACCAAGAAGGGAAAATAGTCACTTATTCCATGGATCAGCCAGTGGAGCCAGCTGATGCTGCAGCTATTAATGCAGCAATGGACGAAATTATCGTGCAGAATGCTTTCACCTCTAATGGTGGAGAGTTAGTCGCAAAATCGAGCGCAAGAATCGTAGAAAGAATGGTCGAAGAGATTGAAATGCAGTAATACTAGTATAGAGATGACCAGTAGCGTTGCTACTGGTCAATTGTATGATGACTTCAGTGCGTTGGGCTTGTGGAAGCTGCTAAATAATTGCAAAGAAAGTGTATAAGCAGAAAGGTATGAGGGACTCATTCATTCAAATTGGTTATACGAGCAACGCTTCCCGGTGATAAGGGCTTTTTCATTTTAAGGCTGCTGCATCCCCTATAAATAAAAGGGTAAGCGGACTAAGAAACGCCTTATTTAAAGCATGCGATGCTTTCAAATGTTTGTTTAACATGAGCATCAGTTACTTTAGGCAATTTAAATGTAACATTTGCTCGATCGACTATAAGTGACAATTTAAATGATAAAAGGAGGCGTAGCATATGGATTTCGTTTATAACAGAGGTAGGATTCCCTGTTGCGGTAACATTTTATCTGCTTCACCGTATTGAAGGAAAGTTGAATGTTTTAATTGCATCCATTTATGAATTGCCTAATAAAATGAAACAATAAGGGGAGAGAATCTGCATCGCTTATTTTATAGAGTAATAAAGTATCCCATGAACTTCTATATATTTACTCATTTCCCGGGAAATATCGACATATCCATTAAAGTCTGTATTTAAAAAGTTGATAAAAAGAAACAATAAATTTAAACGGGCCTATATCTTAAGAAGGGGGTTGGTGTTGAATTATAAAAATATCTTTATATCATAATATTACAAAAATCCGTGTTTATTTCATCTTCATGATAGAGTGATATATAATGAAGATAGGTGGGTAGCATGTTGGGGGTGAAAGAATGAAAACATCAGAAATTATTAGTCGGTTACAAAATCGGCGGCCGACTATTTTAGGACGGGAGAATTTTCGCGAATTTGGTATTCTCATTCCGATGATAGAGATAGAAGATGAAACCCATTTGCTTTTTGAAGTTCGTTCAAAGCATATGCGCAGTCAACCGGGAGATATTTGTTTTCCGGGTGGAAGAGTGGATGAAAGCGACAAAAGTGAATTGCATTGTGCATTGCGTGAAACCTCGGAAGAACTAGGCGTAAACCAAGAAAACATTCGTAACATTATCCCTTTGGACTATATTGTATCTGATTTCGGAAGAATTATCTTTCCGTTTACGGGTACCCTTCATAACCCTGAGAAAATTGTCCCTAATCCTGCAGAAGTCGAAGAAGTATTCCAGGTCCCATTGCGTTTTTTTCTGGAGACAAAACCAAAAGTGTATCAGGTGAATTTTAAAGTTATACCAGAACAGGATTTTCCTTATGAGGATATACAAGGTGGAAGAGCTTATGATTGGAATGCTCGGGAAATGAGTGAACTGTTCTATTATTATCAAGATAAAGTAATTTGGGGATTAACCGCAAAAATTATAGCCCATTTTGTAGCTTTGTTGCAAGAAAAGAAAAAAAATTAACGTCGTTATTTATCCCATATATAAGGTACTGTAAGACTCCCACTTTAGGAGTTGGGTATCTTTGTATTACAACAAGTTTAAGTGGGAGATAGCAACTCCCAAATACCTATTTCGTAAGTGGCTTTTAGGTCATCCACTTGGTTACTAACAATCATTGGGGGATGAATGAAAGCCCCACTGATTGAAGATTCACTTTATAAAAAGGAGGAGAATAAAATGTAAAAAATTGTAAATTTATCGGTCTTAATTGATGCGTTGGATTTTCATTTAGATGAATCGTTAGTATTTTTGAACAAGGAAACGGGAGAAATTGTTCATGTTTTGAAACACTACTTACCTATGGTTGAGGATGGAGAAGATGGTCGTAATTTATTGCCTTGGGAAAAAGAAGTATTCAAGATTGCGGAAGATATCGTAGATCATGAGGAAAATTATGTAGAGATTAATACTCAATTTGAAGTAGATGATTATGACATCATGGAAGATTTTTGTCTTGCCGTAAAAAATTCTCAAGTTCAAGAGCAATTATTAAGTGCAATTCGTGGTAAAGGAGCATTTCGCAGGTTTAAAGATAAAATAGAATTTTTTGATATAGAAGAGGAATGGTATGATTACCGTTATCATCGCTTAAAGGAAATTGCAATAAATTTTGTGAAAAAAACGAAATAGATTATGTTAATCAATAATTAAATGTTTCCACAATACTTCCAGAAGAAAACGGTGATGCTAAGCAGGTATAGAATACAGAAAACAGCTTAGATGTTTCCGTAGTAAATCAGTTTCTTTTATTTTATAGCAAAAAGCAACTATTTATAACAAGTATTCAGGCCAATTACGCATGGGCACTCCCAAGCATAATTGGTCTGTTTTGCGTAAAATTAGTAGTTTTAGTAATTGGAATTGCGGCAGTTCATTTACAAATTCATCCTCCAAGCCCAAAGCAAAAAGCTGTTCTTTGCTGATATGCTTCTCCGGGTGCTAAAATAATGCTTGGCAAATGTTTATGTTCAAGTGAAGCTGGTGTACCCTGTGTTTCTATACATACTCCTTGATATCGTAGAAAGGTTGTTGGCGTGTGCTCGTTTTTTTCATGTAGATAATTGCCTGTGTATAATACCATTCCTGGTTGAGTGGTTTTTACAGTGAGCGTTCTCCCCGTTTCTTTATCATATAAACATACTTGCTCATCTTTTCCTTTGTCGAAACAAAAATAGTGATCATATCCTTTGCCAACAATGATATTCTGTTCAAGCTTTGCGTAAATACCGTCATTGAATTGCCGACCTAATTGAAAATCAAAAGGAGTATGTGTGGTTGCAAATTGTTTACCTGTTGGAATCAGTGCTTTGTTTACCTCCAAGCAAGTACTACTGGCGATTTTAGCGTAATGTTGTTTAATCGTCTGTTTCTTGCTTCCTCGTAAGTTAAAATAGCTATGATTCGTCAAGGTGATTGGAGTCGTTTTATCTGTAATCGCAGCATAGTCTATGATAAACTCATTATCATTTGTTAGAATATAGGTGACCGTTACAGCTACATTTCCTGGGTAGCCATTATCCCCATCAGGACTTGTATGGGTAAGAATAGCACGGATATCATTTTCTGTTTGTTCTGTAGAAACATGCCACCGCACATGACTGAAACCATTTATTCCACCATGTAAGTGATGATGCCCTTCATTTGCAGTGACCTGATAGGGCGTTCCATTTATTGAAAAAGAAGCGTTAGCTATTCTGCCAGCGACTCTCCCTATTAAAGCTCCCATATAGAATGGATTGGATTCGTATTCTTCATAGCTATTGTAATGTAATACGACATTATCCATATAGCCATGTTTATCAGGTACGATAATTTCAGTAATCGCTCCACCATAGTCGAGAAAACTAACTCGCATATTTTGGTCATTAATTAGTGTTCGTAATTTCCATTTGTCAAGAACGGTCTGTTCTATTATCTCCATCTGCTATTCACTCCGTTACTTATTAAGTTTTTCAATAAACCGTTGGAATGCTAACATTCCAGTCTCTGTTTGTTTGAAAACACCAGCATCTTCTAAAGCGCTAATAAATTTTTTCCCCACTTCATCCCGAATGATCGTATCAACATGCTCCTGTATTTGAGAATAATGATAAGAATTTTTTATTTCATTTGCCCAGTCATGGTGATAGTCAGCTAGATGATCTACACCCTTTAATAAGAACTGTTTTACTTCATGTAGCTCTGTTTCTAATCTTGCTGGCAAAACCGCAAGACCCATCACTTCAATTAGCCCAATATTTTCCTTTTTAATATGTTGTACATCCATATGGGGATGGAAAATCCCTGTTGGGTAGTCGGTTGTTGTGCGATTATTTCTCAATACGAGATCTAATTCAAACATATCTTCTCGCATCCGCGCTATCGGCGTAATCGTGTTATGGGGCACATTATCTGTAAAGGAAATAATTCCTACAGCATCATCCGTATAGTTCTTCCAAACGTTTAAAATATGTGTTGCAGTTTGAATAAGCTCATTTTTTTGTTCACTGCGTAAACGGATTACAGATAATGGCCATTTTAAAATCGACGCTTCGACACTAGGGAATCCATTGATTGCAAATGAAAAGGCTGGATGTGCATTGGTCATGGGAAAAGGATGTCTGCCAGCTTGATAATGGTCATGGCTTAAAATCGAACCACCAACAATGGGCAAATCAGCATTAGAACCAATGAAATAATGCGGGAATTTTTCTACAAATGCTAGCAATCTAGCGAATGTATCGCTTTCAATTTTCATTTCTCGATGTTCTTTAGATAATAATATACTATGCTCATTGTAATAAACATACGGTGAGTACTGCAGGTACCAGCTTTCGTCTAATAAAGGAACATGAATGACGCGATGATTCGCTCTCGCTGGGTATCCTGTGCGTCCTACGTAGCCTTCATTTTCTCTACATAAGACACACTTTGGGTAATTTGTCGTTTGCTTCAATTCCAGCTCTCGTTTTATTTGTTCAGTGTCTTTTTCTGGTTTTGATAAATTAATCGTTATTTCTATATCTCCGTACGCTGACTTCGCTGTAAAATAGATATTCTTCTGAATGCGTTTTACTTGAATATAATTGGAATGATTACTTAATTGATAAAAATAGTCTGTGGCTGCTTTAGGTGACTCTGCATATTTTTCATAAAATTTATCATGTATCGTTGAAGGCTTATCCATAAAGCAATTCATGATTTTAGCTGCAAATATTTCTTTGTCATCGAAGACATCTTCAATAATTTGTCGCTCCATTGCCCACGCAATGATTTGTTCTAACAGATTAGGAATCGTATCATCCGCTGAAAGGTAATCACCGCTATCGATCTGATCCGGGATATATTCAAGTTTTAATAACGACATAATTTGATTTTGTACATAGACGGTGTCCAGCTGTTCCATTAACTTTTTGTTTGTAGCCTGTTGGATAAGCTTTTCCAACAGCACATAAATGTTCGGCATGTTAGTTCTTCCTTTCCAAAGAGTGAACAAGCTCAAAATATAATGACTTTTTTCAGATAAACATCAAAAGGTTGTTATTATTTATGAGCTTCGACCAGTGATCTGGCTCCATCAACAATGGCTGCTGTATAGAAAGAAGCGTCATAACCAATGGATCGCTTGTAGATATCATTCACATTTTCTTTAAATGCTGCTACCTTTTCTTTAGCAACAATGGCGATAGCACAGCCTCCAAACCCTGCTCCCGTCATCCGAGCACCAAGTACGCCTTGCTGTTTCCAAGCAGCGTGTACGATCGTGTCCAATTCTTTTCCAGTTACTTCATAATCCTGTTGCAATGATTGGTGGGATTCATTCATAAGCTTGCCAAATGCCGATAAGTTTCCGTTCTTTAGCTCATTACTGGCTTGCAACGTTCGCTCATTTTCTGAAATAACATGTTTTGCTCGTTTTCGTATAGTGGAATTTTTTATGACATGTTGATAAGCGTTAAATTGCTCTAATGATACATCGCTTAGACTTTTAATTGGCAACACAGTTTGTAATGTTTCTAAAGCTGTTTTACATTCATTGAATCGTTCATTGTATTTTGATTCAGCTAATGTGCGCTGCTTATTGGAGTGGATGATAACGATTTCAAAACCATGCAGATGAATAGGGACATATTCGTAATCATTTGTTTTGCAGTTTAAAAGGATGGCGTGCTCTTGTCTTCCTAAACCAATGGCAAATTGATCCATAATCCCGCTGTTCACACCAATGTACTGATTTTCCACATGTTGCCCCAGTTTTATTAAGGAGAGACGTGGTAGGGTGAATGAAAACAGCTCTTCCATTAAAATTCCTGTTACTAATTCAATGGAAGCAGAGGATGATAAGCCTGCTTGATTAGGGATATTTCCATAAAATAGAATGTCAGCCCCTGTTTGGATCGGATAAGTCCTATTTTTAATCGCCTCAATCATACCTTTTGGATAGTTTGCCCAGCTATCCTCTTCCTGAAATGATAAGTCGCTTAGGTCGCATTCGATGATTCCTGTTTCAGGAAAGTTCAGAGAAAAAAGGCGCAATGTATGATCTGTCCTTTTTACACCAAACGCATAGGTTCCATAGGAGATCGTCGCTGGTAAAACATAGCCGCCATTGTAATCCGTATGTTCTCCAATTAAGTTAATTCTCCCTGGTGCAAAGCAGATAGAAGGTTCAGTTAAATTATTAAACATAGTTTTAAATTTCGATTGTAAATCTTTCATGTTCATTTTGTATCCTCCTTGAATGTGGCTTTTGGTCATATTGATTATCTTTTAACTTAATTAAATTAATTAATTAAGTTAACTGTACAATAAAACAATAAATTTGACAAGAGCTTACTTACATTTCATTATAAGATACTGTATCTATGTTATTCTTTACCTATAATACTAAAGACGGAAAATAGTTTTTGTATCGCTAATTTTAAAAAATAAAGTTATGAAAACTGCTAGAATAGATTGGGAAAAATTATCATATTGTAAATAGCGATTTATTAGGAGCTGAATTTTGTGAATCAAGTTTTTGAGAAAAAGTGGGTTGTTGTGAGTATCGCTATTTTTTGTTCGATTTTATGGGGAAGTGCATTCCCTGTCTTGAAAGTAAGCTATGCCGAACTGCAAATGGCAGCAGATGATACCATTGCGAAAATTGTGTTTGCGGGGATGCGTTTTTTACTGGCAGGTTTAATGATCTTAATTGGTCTTTTATTTGTAGATCGAAAACGATTAGTTGTTACCAAACGGCAAATGTTATTTTTAACAATATTTGGTATCATTCAAACAGGATTGCAATATTTCTTTTTTTATAATGGTTTAGCGAATGTTTCAGGTATGCAGGGAGCTATATTGGTTTCTAGTGGTACGTTTTTTACGGTTGTATTAGCACATTTTTTCTATAGTAATGATCGGATGAACTGGAAAAAAGGAGTTGGATTAGGAGCTGGTTTTGCAGGAATTATTGTAGCCAATTGGGGGCAAGAGTTACAGCTTAGCTTCCAATTTACTGGGGAAGGATATATGATTTTAGCAGCATTAACGGGTGCGATCGGAACGATAATGGCAAAGGAATTAGCTGTTGGCATCCATCCATTTGCTATAACAGGCTGGCAATTAACGATTGGAGCTAGTCTCATGTTAATCTTTGGTGTCCCACAATTGGAAAGTAATGCGATGATTTTTACACCTTTAGGGTTTGGTTTATTCGTTTACTCTGCAGTATTATCTGCAGCTGCATTTGCTTTGTGGTATTCCATATTAAAATATAATAAAGCAGGTGAGATCAGCATGTATAAATTTATCACTCCTGTTTCTGGGGCCATTTTATCAGCAATCTTTATACCAGCCGAGAAGCTGAATCTGTACATTATTGGTGCTTTGGGGTTAGTTGCTGTTGGCATCATTGCTGTGAATTATAAAGGAAAAGGTACTGCTAAAGAAAAGCTGACATAATAGTAGAAATTGTGCTTAAACAGTAAAACGGCAAACGTAGAGCACCTATTTCTGCAATAAAAATATTCTGTTATTTGTTTAGTTTTTATATGAATTAATGGAAATGGCTGTTGACGACTTGGTATTTGCCAAGTCTTCTCTTTTTAAATTTTTATCCCGCATATAAGGTACTGTAAGACTCCTACTTCAAGAATTGGCGAATCCATACTACAACAAGTCTAAGTGGGAGATGACAGCACCTAAATGCCCGATTCGTTTATCTAACAATCAGTGGGGGATGAAAGAAAACCACCACTGATTGAAGATTCACTTTATCGAATGGTATAATAATGTACAATAACGTATAAAAAGTCTGATAAAATATGACAACGTTATTCTGTAACTTTAGCTTCCCTATTTTCTTTGTCCTGCATGTAACTGTAGTAAGACCTTTTCTTCTATCTTGAGAGATGCCGATCAGGAGGATAAGGTAAAAGATTCAACTGCAAGTCAAATGTCTAATCCTGTTAGAGACCTTTAGATTATTCCGATGCAGTACTAACAAATAGTGTGGATAAAAAACCTCATAAATTGAAGTTTCACTTTATCCCGTTTATAAGGCGCTGTAAGACCTATCACTTCAAGAGGTGATAATCTGTACTGCTACAAGTCTAAGTGGGAGATAACAGCACCTAAATACCCTATTTCGTAAGAGACCATTAGGGTCATACCATTACGGTAGCAACAATCAGTGGGGGATGAAAGAAAACACCCACTGATTGAAGATTCACTTTATTTAAATAAAGGATCATTCATACTAAGCATCACGCTTACTTACCATTTTTTTAATTGATATTTAATAAGTTTTTGGAGGTTGCTATGCAACGGGGAACATTTCAGCTGATGAAATCAGTGAATAAATCAATCATTTTAAATAAAATTAGAACGTGCGAGCCTATTTCGCGAGCGCAAATTGCCAAGGAGACGGAACTGACTCCGCCGACAGTCAGTAGCATTGTTAAAGAATTATTAAAGCAGAATATGGTTTATGAAAGCGATAGTGGACAATCAATGGGCGGACGGAGACCAACTATGCTGCAGATTAATAAAACAGCTTTCTATCTTGTTGGGGTAGATGCGGGTCCTGAAAAGGTAGAAACCATTGTTGCTGATTTAGGGGGTAAAATTACAGAACGGGTTTCATTTACATTGGAATCGCCAATCTCTAACGTCTCCTTTTTGGACGCTATTAAGCAAAGTATCTATCAGGTTTTACAAAACGCTTCGATTCAAATTGACGATACGATGGGGATTGGTGTAGCTATGCATGGGGTTGTAGAGGTGACAACAGGTACATCTTTGTATGCTCCAAATTTGCAGTTAACTAATGTACCGATTAAAGAAGAATTAGAAAAGGAGTTTCATGTTACGACGAAAGTGGAGAATGACGCTCGAGCGATGGCCTTAGGCGAGGCGTGGTTTGGTGGTCATGGAGAATTGGGTAGTATGGTAGCTGTTAATTTAGGGCGTGGGGTGGGTGCTGGAATTGTAACGGATGGAAAACTGTTTCATGGGGCAGAAGATATTGCTGGTGAGATAGGTCATATGACGATTGATATCAATGGAGATGTCTGCGAATGCGGGAATCGTGGTTGCTTACAAACGTTTGCTACAGGTTCAGCAATCGCAAAACGAGCACACCAAAAATTAGCTGAACAAGGAGATGAAAATGCTTTTAAACTGACAGGGGAAAGCGTTTTCGAACTAGCAAAAGCAGGAAATTCGCTATACATAGATGTTTTGAAAGAAACAGGTTTTATAATCGGTGTTGGTTTAACCAATGTCATTCATATCGTAAACCCTGAGAAAATCGTATTAGGTGGAGGAGTTATGAATAGTGAGGAGTTCCTTTTGCCTGTCATTCGGAAGACGATAAAAAATAATGCTCTAACAGAGAGAGCAAAAAAAACGGAAGTAACGGTAACCAAGCTTGGTAAGGATGCAACGGTATTAGGCGCTGTGGCCTTATTATTCGTGGAAATATTTGATTCGGTATTGGGATAGATTTATCCTGTATATAAGGTGCTGTAAAATTCAAGCTTCAAGAACTGGAGAATCCATTCTACAAGTCTAAGTAGAAATATAGCACCTAGATGCTCTGTTTCATAAGAGGCCTTTAGGTCATACCGTTACGGTACCAATATTAGTGGGGTATGAATGAAAACTTCATTTTATTTGCGGAAGTTTTTTAGAGAAATAGTGACATAGCTGCAAATGAAGGTAAAAATTTGTCTGAGCTCCTTGCTGCTTCTTCATATAGTTGTGGACTAAAGTGAGAAAGTTGTCCACCGCAACTGGAAAGTCGTGCATCAAAGTGAGAAAGCTGTGTATCAAAGCGGAAAAGCCGTGCGAGAGTTGCATGCTCGATTACATCCTTGGTAGTCATAGTTTAAATTCACACTTACACGATTTGTGTAAAAAAGAGATCGATATCCTTAAATGGTGATAGAACAGAAGATATAAAAAACCCCATTGATAAAAACTATTACATCAAAAGGGGAATAAAGTTTGAATTTAAAACTAATTAACGAGGCATTAAGCGAAGAAAGGAATGGGGATTATTAAAAGTTTTTTTGCAGAGATCTAAGTGGAATTTTTCGAAAAAAATATAGAAGAGTGTGGTGCTTATTCCATGCCAGCTTTTTTTAGTTGATATATTTCTTTTTTATTTGTCCACACATCGTCTCGCAGTACAGAAAAGTTCAAATGCATGTTACTTAATTCTTTCTTTACATAGCCAAATTCCTTCGCATTTTCTACGCGCATTCCGTCTATTTCTGCTTTTAAATATTCTTGCCCAGAACGAAGTGCAGTAAGAATGTCTTTATGCTCATCAAGTCTCTGCTCAATAGTTGTGATTCTCTGCCCCTGTTCATCAAGTTTTTGCTCTTGCTGATTAAATCTTGTTTCCAGAGAATCAAATCTTTGCTCTAGAGAATCAAATCTTTTTTCTAGCGAGCCTATTTTATCTCCTTGCTCTTTCACGTCTTTAGAGATTTGCTCTAGCATGCTAATAATTTTTTCTTCCATTTGCATTTGTCTAAATTCCTCCTTTCCGCAATATAATATGATTATACCATAATCAAATAAAATTTGTAGAATCAAAAAGGACAAGAAATTGGAGTAAATACAGCCTATTTTTTATTTGCTCACATGTAAGGGAACGAGCAACTTTTTTATTAAAGAGTAGAAAAATAGAGTGTGGTTCAAAAACTAGCTGGTGGATTATTACTTATGAGCGGTATTTTGGATACACACTCATTTATTGGGGAATAGATGATGAAAAACGCGTTTAAAGACAATAAAACGCTTGTATCGTAATTGAACAAGCGTTTTTGTTTTGCATGATATAGATTACTGTACAATAAGAGTTGATTTCATACTAGCGTGTCCTTCACCACATGGTATATTGCAGTAGATTGTATATTCTCCCGGTTCACTAGGTGTGAATGTTACTTCTCCATCACCTTGTATGGACACATCAAGTTCATCAATTCTAATTCCGTGCTGTCCTTCTTCTTTTGATAGCTTCATCGTAACTTTTTCTCCTGCTGTTACATTATATTCCTCTTGCTCAAATTTTGTTGCAGATATGTCTAATTGTGTAGCATTGCTTGGTACAGAGTTGGACCATTTCCCTTTGCTTCTTCTGCTCCATCGCTTCCACATGCAGCTAGGACTGCAAGCAATAAAATGGTCAAGGAAAGTAACCATCGTTTTTTCAAAACAAAATCCCCAGTGGATGACGACAGTAAATCTCCACTTATTGGAAATTCACTTTAGGTAAGCACAGAAGATCTCATTTTAAAGCAAAGAGGGGTAACATGAGTGACAATAAGTTGTTAAAAACGTAAGGTATTATGTAACTGAATTAGTCCAAGAAAAGGGTTAGATAAGTCCATTGGATTTATTTTTAAAAATGCAAAAGATTACTCTTAAGCAAGTTAATGATTGGAGGAGAAGACGTATTCCATATTTAGAAAAAGCCATTACCGGAAATCTATCTAAACTTCAATTCACCTTGCAATCGCTTAGACAGTTCGCTCAAGAATAAGATGTAAAACCTTCTAAAACGATATATAAATCTTGGGAAAAAGGAATGAGAAAGAATTTACGCTTTTCTAAATCAGGGAGCGAATATGTTGAGCAATTGTATGCAACGCGCTATGTGAAAAGATAGCGATTTCACCATTGTAAGGTGTGCCTTCATTCCCACCACGTAAGCTTTAACCAGAAAGCGGTGAATCCGGACAAGGGAAACTGCGCACAGATACATGTACGTAGCAAAAACGTTCTCTTTTTAAGGATAAGGAAAACACGTCAAAGGCATTGCGCATGCTGAAAAGATCTTCTTTTTCAAGGGGCACCTGTGTTCTTTGTTATTGAGATCTTATTTCACTTGAGAAAAAACTTCACTTTATATTTTTTATAAAACCCTTTACATAAAATAAAATATATTTTATACTTAAATCGATAACTGGTTATAACCACGTGCGAAGGAGGCATGACATAAACTTGGACAAAAACAGTAAAGTGCCTTTGTATTTACAGCTTATGGAGAAAATAATTCATAAAATCGAAAATAAAACCTATGAAGAACATGACAAACTTCCATCTGAACGTGAACTTTGTGATATGTACAAGCTAAGTAGAATCACTGTTAGACAAGCGCTTCAAGAATTAGAAAGAGAAGGGTATATTTACAAACTGCATGGAAAAGGAACTTTTGTCGCAGCAGCCTCGATTGAACAAAACTTAGTCAAACTTTATAGTTTTACAGAAGAAATGAAAAAAATGGGAAAAACACCGATGACGAAGGTTTTATCCTTTAAAGAAATTGTTATTGAAGCTAGACTTGCTAACAAAATGGATTTAGAACCACTGGACGAAGTGTATGAGGTGGTTCGTTTACGACTTGCAGATGACCAGCCACTTATGTATGAAACATCTTATTTACCAAAAAAGTTGTTTCCACATTTAACGAAAGAAAAATTAATAGAAAAGCCTATGTATGATGTGTTTTTACAGGATTACCAGGTTCACGTTACAAAGGCAGTGGAAAGATTCTCTGCAACGCAATTGCGTGAAACGGAAGCTAGCTATTTAAATTCCCCAATACAGCAACCAGCAATGTTAATTAAGCGATTTGCTTATCATCATGATCAGTTAATTGAGTATACCGTTAGTATAGCGCGCGGTGATAAATTTGACTATACAGTAGAACTGACATAAAAATAACTCTATTGAGAATAGAACTTAATAGAGTTTTTCATAACATAACTGGTAATGACAACATAACCAGATTGATTGAGGAGGAGAAACAATGTTTCATTTATCTAAGCAAGAATTACAAAAAGGATTGGCAGGTCACACGGCACAAGAAATTTATCAGCAACCGGAAGTATGGAAGGAATCATTGTCTATTTTTGAGGAAAGAAAGGAGGAAATCTATAACTTTTTAAACTCCATATATATCAAGCACGAGAAGGTGCGGGTGATTTTAACTGGTGCTGGAACGTCAGCTTTTGCTGGTGACATATTAGTTCCCGAATTGCAGAAGCAAGATCAAGGAAATATTCAATTTGAAGCGATTGCAACTACAGATATTGTTTCTAATCCGACCAATTATCTCTTTAAGGATACTCCAACGATTCTTGTGTCATTTGCAAGGTCAGGAAATAGTCCAGAAAGTTTAGCTGCGGTTAAACTTGCAACAGATATCATCGATCATTTTTATCAAGTAAATATTACATGTAACCCACAAGGTAAGTTGGTAATAAATACAAAAAATAATGAGAACAGCCTAACGATTCTTACTCCTGAGAAGGCGCATGATCAAGGATTTGCGATGACAAGCAGCTTTACGAGCATGATGGTCATTTGTTATTTAGTTTTTTCAAAAGATGCAACTGCAAATGAGAAGCTACAAACTGTGATTGCGAATGGGGAACGCTTGGTTGAAGATCTTGTGAGCGCAATCGAAGAGGTGTTAAGTCATGATATGGAACGGATTGTTTATTTAGGGTCTGGTTCATTAGGGCAGTTTGCACATGAAGCCGCTTTAAAAATGCTCGAGCTATCTGCTGGTAAAGTAGTTGCTGTTCATGAGTCATCATTAGGATTTCGACATGGTCCTAAATCCATATTAAATGACAAATCGATTGTTGTACTGTTTATGTCTCAGGATGCCTATACAAGAAAATATGACATGGATATGTTAAAAGAGTTGTCTGGGGAACCAAAGGATATCAAAACAGTAGTACTTACAGAAACTGCTGATGAAGAAATAAAAAAATATGCAAACTGGGCAGTTGTTGTTAACAGCAGTAAGCAATTACTAGGTAACGATTTCTATTTATCTTTACTATACGCGTTATTTGTACAAACCTTAGCACTTAAAAAGTCAATTCAGTTAGGCATTACGCCAGATAATCCAAGTCCAGACGGTTCAGTAAATCGCGTGGTTCAAGGTGTAACGATTTATCCTATATAACTAGAGTAAAACCTTTTGACATCAAGGTGGAAGTTGGGAAGGAATAAATAGAGATTTTAATTGCATGTAATAGCTCATTCTATTTAGGGGTCACTTTTAGATCACCCCCTTTTGTTACTAACAATCAGTAGAGATAAAGGAAAAAATTTATTGATTAAAAGATTAATTTTATGCTGTGGACTGTGGAATAGGGCTAATGGCAAGGCTATTAATCCTATTCCAGACAAATAGAAAGGATGAAAAAAATGACAACCAAACCAAATATTTTACTAACAAGAATTGATAACCGTTTAATACATGGACAAGTAGGAGTCACTTGGGTCAATCATTTAGGAGCAAATTTAGTAGTAGTAGCCAATGATAAGGTTTCCCAAGATGAAGTACAGCAGAGCTTAATGGATATGGTACTACCTGACGTTATTCAAGCGAGATATTTTTCTATCCAAAAAACAATTGATATTATTCATAAAGCTTCTCCAAAACAAAAGATATTTTTAGTTGTTAAAGATGTTCATGACGCACTTGCTTTAAAGCAAGGAGGGGTACCAATAGATCATATAAACGTAGGCAATATGCATTATGAGGAAGGTAAGAAACAAATTTCTTCTACAGTATCTGTTGATGATAAAGATATTGAGGCTTTTAAAAAGTTAGCTGACATGGGAGTAACTCTTGATGTAAGAGGAGTTCCAAATGAAAAAGGACAGGATATAAGGGCTCTTATTAAAGAATTCCCAATTTAGGTTAAAGGAGGAGCTAAATATGGTAATGGAAGCAATTTTAATTGCTATTTGGGCTGGTATTATTGGAATTGATTTATATGTAGGTTTAACTCATATGCACCGTCCTGTTGTTACTGGTCTAGTAGTTGGTTTGATTTTAGGTGATGTAACAACTGGATTAATCGTCGGAGGTACTTTGGAACTAATTTGGATGGGAATGGTTCCGCTTGCAGGGGCTCAACCTCCAAACGTAGTTATTGGTGGTGTTATTGGAACAGCATTTGGAGTTATAGCAGGTCAAGATCCACAAGTTGCAGTAGGTGTAGCAATACCTTTTGCAGTTGCGGTCCAAGGTTTAATCACATTATTCTTTACAATATTTGCACCAGTCATGCATAAAGCTGATCAGTATGCTTTAGATGCAAATACGAAAGGGATAGAAAGGATAAATTATTTAGGAATTGCAATTTTATTCTCATTTAATGCCCTTATCGCATTCTTACCAATATACTTTGGTGCTGAGCAAGCTGCAGCCTTTGTTGAAACCGTACCCCAATGGATTATTGATGGTCTATCTATAGCTGGTGGGATTATGCCTGCTATAGGTTTTGCAATGCTACTCCGGATTATGATGAAAGTGGAGTATATTATGTTCTTTATCGTAGGGTTTATACTTGCGGCATATTTAGAATTACCGATTTTAGCGATCGCATTAATTGGTTTAGCGATAGCCTTATATGATTTTTATCAAAATAAAAACAAACAAGGTCCTACGCCTAAAGAGGAGGAGATTGCTGATGGCATCTAGTAGTTATCATTATGAAGATACAGCTTCTGCTCAAGACTTGCAACCAAAGGAAATGAGAAAGTTAGCATGGAGATCCTTATTATTACAAGCATCTTTTAATTATGAACGTATGCAAGCTGCTGGTTGGCTTTATTCTATCTTACCAGGGTTAAAAGCCATTCACAAAAATAAAAAAGATTTAAGTAAATCGATGAAAGACCATATGGAATTTTTTAATACGCATCCTTTTCTGGTTACATTTATTATGGGTATCATTTTAGCGATGGAACAAAAAAAGGAAGATAGAGAAGCCATCCGTGGAATTAAAGTTGCAACGATGGGGCCTTTGGGCGGTATTGGGGATGCGTTATTTTATCTTACATTACTACCAATTACAGCAAGTATTGGTGCTTCTTTAGCTGTAAATGGTAATATTTTTGGTCCGTTTGTATTTCTAATCTTGTTCAATATCATTCATTTTGGTGTCAGGTTTGGTTTAATGAACTATGGCTACAAAACAGGGGTTAAAGCTATTGCAAAATTAAAAGAAGGCACACAGCATGTTTCTCGTGCAGCATCTATTGTTGGATTAACAGTAGTTGGAGGATTAATAGCAACATATGTTTCTTTTAAAATTAATTATACTTGGACACAAGGTGAATCTGAATTAAATGTTCAAACAGATATATTAGACCAAATCATGCCGGCCCTTCTCCCGTTAGCTTATACGCTATTAGTTTATTGGTTGCTTAAAAAAGGACGTTCCCCCCTCACTTTAATTGGATTAACAGTTGTTGTTGGACTTTTAGGTTCGTATTTTGGAGTAATGTAATTATTTAAAAATAGATTAATTTCAAAAGTTGGGAAGGGTGTAAATAATGATTGGTATTGTAATAACTGGACATGGATCTTACCCATTTGGAATGTATGAGTCTATTCGTTTGATTGCTGGAGATGTAGAAGGATTAAAAACTATCCCCTTTCAAGAAGACCAAGAACAATTAGAGAGGGCATTAATAGAAGCAATAGAACAGGTAGATACTGGAAGTGGTGTCGTTTGCTTTGCAGATTTAGCTGGCGGGACACCTTTTAATATAAGTTCTAAAATTGCGGTGAAAAAAGATAATGTAAGGGTGATTGGTGGAACAAATTCACCAATGTTACTAAGTAGTTTATTTCAAAGAGAACAGAGTTTAGACGAGTTTGTAAATCATGCACTGAATGAAGGGAAAATGAATATTAAGCCATTTGAAATAGTAAAAAAGGAAAAAGAAGAAAATTCAGATGGTATTTAAATATAAAAAGTCAAACTATCCAATTCGTATCCAATTTAAAGGAAGTGTACGGGATGCAATATTATATAAAAGCAGATCAATTTTTATTAGAAGATAGGCTGGAAGGTCCTGGTTATCTTGCAATTGACAATGGACGTTTTGGGGAATGGAAAGCTTCCATTTCTACTCAGGAAAAAATAGTTGACTGGAGTGGTTATACAATTGCTCCGGGTTTATTTGACACACATATTCATGGAGTCAATGGCTATGACATCATGGATGGAACGACAGAAGCAGTTCAGGAAATTTCGGCCGCATTAGTAGCTTTGGGCGTGACGCGTTTTTTGCCAACGACGTTAACCTCTTCTGCGAAAAGCTTGGAGCAATCGATTGCTGCTATTGTGGAAGCAACGGAAGAAGGTCTTTCTGGAGCTCAATCGGAAGGGATTTATTTAGAAGGACCGTTTTTCACAGAAAAATATAAAGGAGCACAAAACCCTAAATACTTCTGTGATCCCGACCTGAAATTATTTGAAAGATGGCAACAGCTTGCCAATGGTACCATTGTAAAAATTGCTCTTGCACCAGAAAGAGTGGGGGCGATGGAATTTATTTCTGCATTAAAGAACGCTAATGTCAACATAAGCATTGGTCATAGCAATGCTGATTATGATTGCTGTGAAAAGGCTATTCATGAAGGGGCAAATATATTTGTTCATTTATTCAATGGAATGTCTGGATTTCATCATCGGAATCCGGGAGTGGCTGGAGCAGCTTTAATGTCGAATGCTTTTGTTGAGTTAATTTGCGATGGTCACCATGTGCATCCTGATGTCGCTGCTTTTACATGGAGAACTAAAGGAGATCGTGTTGTTTTAATAACAGATTGTATGCGGGCGGGGCTCATGCCAGATGGAAATTATCAGCTAGGTGAGTTCCCTGTTGTGATGCAAGATGGCATTGCAAGGACGGAAACAGGCTCCTTAGCTGGAAGCACATTAGTACTGAAGGAAGCGATTAAAAATGTAAGTCAGTGGACGCATCGTTCTTGGGAGGAAGCATGGCATCTGGCGAGTTTAAGCCCAGCTCGAAGCTTAGGGCGTGATCAAGTCATTGGGAGTATACGACCAGGAAAATGCGCAGATTATGTTGTCATGAACAAACAACTCACCATTCAAGCTACTGCGGTAAATGGTGAAGTGAAATATCAATTAAACAACAGGAAATGAGGGACGTATCATGGGATATGTACAAAACACAAAAGAAATGCTTATAAAAGCTAGAAAAGAAGGCTATGCCGTACCAGCTTTTAATATTCATAATCTAGAAACCATCCAGACGGTTGTAGACACAGCAGCAGAGATGAGGTCACCTGTTATACTGGCAGCGACGCCTGGCACCATGAAGTATGCAGGTAGAGCGTATGTGCAAGCTATCGCTGAAGTAGCAGCAAAGCATTACGATATCTCGATCGCTTTGCATTTGGATCATCATGAAACATATGAATCAATCGTTGAATCACTTGAACTCGGAACAAAGTCTGTCATGATTGATGGCTCGCACCATACGTTCGAAGAAAATATTGCGATTACAAAGAAAGTAGCGGATAAAGCACATGCCTATGGAGCAACGGTTGAGGGTGAACTAGGCAAATTGGTCGGGCAAGAAGATGATTTAGTAGTTGAAGCAAAAGATGCAGCTTATACTGATCCAGATACCGTCGTAGAGTTTGTGGAAAGAACGGGAGTTGACTCATTGGCTGTCGCGATTGGAACAGGACATGGTTTATATGAAGCAGAGCCTGCTCTTGATTTTGATCGACTTGAAAAAATAAAAAACTTAACGGATATCCCAATTGTGCTTCACGGAGCCTCTGGAATATCAAAAGCCGATGTTCAGAAATGTATTGCGTTAGGTTGTGCTAAAGTAAATATTTCTACGGAACTTAAGATTCCATTTTCTGAAGGACTTCGTCAACACTTAATCGAGCACCCGAATGAAACAGATCCGAGAAAATATATGGCTCCAGCTAAGGAAAAGATGAAAGCTGCAGTGAAAGAGAAAATAGAAATTTGTATGAGCGCTGGAAAAGCATAGAGGTATATATGAATTAGGTAAGAGAATCATGCTCTTGTCTCATTCATGTAATTGGATAGGTTAGTCGCGCGGGCATACCCCTGTTTTTAGTGGCATGATTCCTTTATCTCCATTGATTCGTTCCATTCGCTACGTTGCTAAACGGGCTTGCGCCTTTGTTCTACTTCAATCACAGTGGAGGATGAAATAACCCCCACTGATTGAAGTAGCATTTTCAGGGGGAGTAAGAATACATCAGATTAGAGCACATTGCAGACAAGGAGGAGCAGACCTTTGATTTTTACGATTACGTTAAATCCTTCAGTAGATATTCAATATCGAGTGGCAGATTTTAAAGAAAATACCGTGAATCGAGTGGCTGATGTGAGTAAAACTGCTGGTGGAAAAGGACTCAATGTTGCAAGGGTTATCCGTCAGCTTGATGAACCGGTTGCTGCTTCTGGCTTACTAGGCGGAAGTTTAGGTGATTTTATTAGCAAAGAACTGAAGCGGTTAGATATTCAAAATGATTTTATGGCTATCGAGGGAGATACCCGAAATTGTATTGCTATCATTCATGACGGAAAACAGACGGAGATTTTAGAAAGTGGACCGGTGATTCAGGAAAAGGAAGCGAACGGATTTTTAACAACGTTTCGGGAGCTAGCCGAACAAGCGAATTGGATCACTGTTTCCGGAAGTTTACCAAAAGGTTTACCTGATGATTACTATCAGGAGATGCTAGCCATTGCAAAAGAAGTTGGTACACCAGTTTTATTAGATACAAAGGGTGACTTACTCGCACGAGCATTGCAAAGTGAGACACCACCTTATCTTATGAAACCAAATCAAGATGAGTTAGCTGATTTACTCGGAAAAGAAACCCTTTGTATAGAAGATATTAAAGCAGCTGTTCAGTCTCCATTGTTCGCTGGCGTTGAATGGGTAGTTGTGACATTAGGAGAGCTAGGTGCAGTTGTAAAACATAAGGACAAGGCATACCGCGTACAATCTCCGAAAATAAACGCTGTTAACCCAGTTGGTTCTGGTGATTCTGTTATTGCCGGCTTTGCAACGGGGCTAGCTCGCCAGCTTGGTGGGGAGAAACTAATGAAATTCGGTTTGACGATGGGGGTATTAAACGCTATGGAAGAACAAACTGGCTATATTGATACCTCTAAAATAGTTTGGTGTATGGAACAGATGGAAGTAATGGAAATTTGATAATTTACTTCTTTTTAAAAATGATAGTATGTGATCCATTTTATCGTAGTCAAAATATGTAGACCTGCGGGAGCAATGCAAGCTGAAGAAACCCAGGAAAAATTGACCTTTTCTATCCGTGGAAGCTGATGATACCTACGGAAAGTGAAGTATTTTGCCATAGCGATGATAAGATTTTTTTTTAAAAAAAATACAAACAAGCGAACTATTATACATTGCCCCTGTCAAGTAGATGGTTAAAATAGTGAAAAATGATTTAAATGGCTTTAGCTCTCCATTTCATGGGGCTAAAGCCATTTAATCTATCTTGGATTTCTATCATTATTGTATGGAAGAGCGTTAAAATAAAGCTAACAATTAACCTTACTGTTCCAGAATACCACTTAATTTAACTTCGTAGAATTTTTATCCCGTATATGAGGTGCTGTAAGACTCCCTCTTCAGGAGTTGGATCATCTGTACTGCAACAAGTCTAAGTGAGAGTGCCCTATTTCGATACGCCTTTAAGTCATACCATTACGGTACTAACAAGCCGCGGGGGATGAATGAAAGCCCTCATTGAAGACCTTCACTTTATGACAAATTAAAGAGCGGAGTTAATTTGTTTTTTTCGAAATTGGCTCGGTGTATTGCCAATTTCTTTCTTGAATTCTCTAGTGAAATTAGCAACATCATAATAGCCTACTCGCTTAACGATTTCTTTGATAGATATGGAGGTATCTAATAAGAGGCGTTGGCATTCTTTCATTCTCATCCCCAAAATAATTTGCGTAAATGTGTATCCTGTTTGTTCTTTAATGAAGCGGCTAGTATAGGGTACAGATAAATTGAAATAATCTGCCAGTTTTTCTAGACTCAAATCAGGGTTAGTAAACTCTTTTTGCAAATAGTCCATTAACTGACAGAAATGATAACTCTGGGATTCACAGAAATCCTGAAAGCGGAAAAAGTTATTCTGCTTGTCTCCGGAAAACGTAAAAGTGAAGCAGTGAAAAACCTGCTTGAAGGAGAAATTTCTACAGATTGTCCGGCAACTGCGCTAAGAGATAAGGATAATGTAATTGTTATTATTGATGAAGAAGCAGCTTCTTTGCTGGATGAAGAGACGAAAAAATAATATTATTTAAACTGAAACAGGCTGGGACAAAACTAAAACAGCTGATTAAAAAACGAACAATAAATCGTACTTGTATATACGCAAGTTTTTAGCGTAGTCAACATATGTAGACTCCTGCGGGAATAGCTCGAGCTGAAGATCCCGCAGGAAAGCGATCTTTGCTTTCCGAGGAAGCTGAGGCCGTGCCCGCGGAAAGCGAAATATGTTGACGTAGCGAGGATAGGAATTTTTTTTAACACAAACAAACCGAACAATTATAAATGAATTGTTCGGTTTGTTTGTGCGCCCTGCATGGGCGAAAACTTGGTGGTGAAAGTCCACTACAGGCTTGGCAGTAGGAACTGTTAGCGGAAGGCAAGGTGGCTATCGTGAGGTAGTGGCTGAAGGAAGCTGGACGCAAACTCCTGAACTGACGAACAGAAATTAGATAGAAGGCTGAATTAGGTCGGATAAATCTGCGCAACAAGATAAAGTCCAATACTGCCCGAAACCTATACAGTAAATCTAACAGTTACATGGGAGGAAAGTTTTCGCTCTTACCGGGGGAGGTCTTGTGAGGGTGCAGTGGGAGTTGAATGATAACGAATCAGCACAACCAAAGCGGGGACGTTTTGGTGAATCACAAGAAGTCAGCAGAGGTCATAGTAATGGTAACTGACGAAACATGAAGGACCGAACAATAGAAATTTTGAAAGCTCTAGGAGGTGTGGAAGGTGCGACAACTGCAGAAAACAGGAGAATCTGGCTATCGGCAGAGAGATAGTGTGGAACATGAAGGGTATGTCGAAGCGCATAGTACTTTTCATGGTGAACAGAACAATCAAAATGGTGTATCCAATCTGTTTGAAAGAATCCTATCAAGGAACAACTTAAATCAAGCTTACCTTCAAGTAGTCAGAAATAAGGGAGCAGCAGGGATCGACGGTATGACGTACGACCAGCTACTTCCATACTTGAAGGAACACAAGGAGGAACTATTAACCCAGTTACGTCAAGGAAAGTATAAACCGCAACCCGTTCTGCGGGTTGAAATTCCGAAACCAGATGGTGGAAAGAGGAAACTGGGGATTCCCACAGTCATCGATCGAATGCTTCAACAAGCTATCAACCAAGTGTTACAACCGATATTTGAACCAACGTTCTCCGATAATAGTTTTGGGTTTCGTCCAAAACGTAGTGCGCATCATGCCATCATACGGGCGAAATCGTACTACGAACAAGGGTACAAATATGTAGTGGACTTGGATATGAAATCCTACTTCGATACGGTAATCATGACAAACTCATGTACTTCGTGGAAAAACAGATATCTGATAAGCGAGTGCTTCACTTGATAAGACGATACTTATTAAGTGGAATTATGATTAACGGTATCTTCGAAAAATCAGAACAAGGAACGCCGCAAGGCGGAAACCTATCTCCGTTACTCAGTAATATCTATTTAAATGAACTAGACCAACTATTGGAAAAGCGTGGTCATCGATTCGTTCGTTACGCAGATGATTGTAATATCTATGTGAAAAGTAGAAGAGCAGGATATCGAGTAATGGATAACATTACTACCTTTCTTGAGAGAGATTTGAGTCTAACCGTTAACCGAGAAAAGAGTGCGGTTGGAAGCCCTTTGAAACGGAAGTTTCTTGGCTTCTGTCTATTAGCCACGAAGAATGGGGTTAAAATTCGTCCTCATAACAAAGCGAAAGTGACCGTTCAAGAGAAACACAAGCGAATCACCAAACGCAATCGTGGGCGGAATCTTGAAGTGATTCTAAAAGAAATCCAGCAACTTATGACAGAGTGGATAAATTACTATGGCATAGGGGAAATGAAAGGATTCATGAAGAATCTAAATGGATGGTTGAAGCGACGAATTAGACAATATATTTGGAAACAGTGGAAAAATCCACGTACGAAAAGAAAGAATCTAATTCATTTAGGCATCGATAAACGTAAAGCTTATGAATGGTCGAATACAAGAAAAGGTTACTGGACTATATCAAGTAGCTATGTACTCCATCGTTCATTGACAGATAAAGAACTGGCGTCGAGAGGATATAAAGATATCGCTCTTCAATACCAGTTCGTACACTCAAACTATTGAACCGCCGTATACGGAACCGTACGTACGGTGGTGTGAGAGGGGCGAAAAGTTATTTAGCTTTTCCCTCTACTCGATTATTTAGTATTTGCTTATGTCCCAGCCTCTTGTTTTTTTCTGAAGTGTTGAACAATGGTTGTACATTCTCCTGATGTCGGGTTTTAAACGTCCTTCCTAATACGAGGAAATAGATTTAAATGTAATCGCTTCCTTTAGTTGCTAAACTTGAATTATAAAAGAAAGGGGAAGTTGATTATGGCTAAAAAAGTATTATTAATTTGTGGTGCAGGGGCATCTTCAGGATTTATGGCTGCGGCAGCAAGAAAAGCTGCAAAGAAAGAGAAAGCCGATATTGAATTCAAAGCGAAAAGTGAATCAGAGGTGCATAACTACTTAAATGAAATCGACTTATTACTAGTAGCACCACATTTAAAATATATGGTGGAAGAAGTGCAGGGAGCCTGTAAGGAAGCGGGTGTCAAAGCAGGTATTATTCCGCAGCGTGTTTATGGTGCTCTAGACGGCAAAGGGCTTGTCAAAGTAGCAAAAGATTATCTTGAAGGTGGTGAGTAATTATGGAAGAAGTAACGAAAGACGAATTAGTATCCATTTCCATGCAGGTCATTCTTCATGCCGGTAATGCACGTGAACTGGTATTTCAAGCGGTAAATAAAGCTTCGGAAGCTGATTTTGAGGAAGCAAATCAATTAATCAAACAAGCGAATGACGAAGTAGGAACTGCTCATCAGGCGCAGACAAATATGCTGCAAAAAGAAGCGGAAGGAATTGATATTCCTTATTCACCATTGTTTGGCCATGCGCAGGATACCTTAATGACCGTGAAGACAGAAATAAATATGATGCAGGAAATGATTAAACTCTATAAAGAACTGAAGGGGTGAAACAAATGGAACGTTTTACAGCTTGGATGACGGACAGTTTTTCACCAAAGGTTAATAAAATTGCGAAGAATCCGTGGGTTGCGGCCATTCAGGACTCCATTTTAGCTGCCATGCCAATGGTATTTATCGGGTCCTTTGCAACGATTCTATCGATTGTAAAAGATTTTTGGGAAGGATTTCCCGATTTCTCGATGATCAGCTCTTTTTCTTTCGGATTATTTTCTCTGTTTTTAGCTTATCTTATTCCGGAAGCTATCATGAAGCGCAAAGGGCATGCAGAGGTTTCGAAGCAGGCTGGGCTTGCTGGTATTGCCTTTTTCCTCTTACTCGTATTTCCGCAGTTTACAGCGGAGGGTATGATTCAATTTGATTTTAATACGCTGGGAACTGGCGGCATGATTGCGGCGCTTGTTTCGGGGATATTCGTAGGATTTATTATGAACCTGTTTTCCAAATGGAAATTCATCGGTGAGGATTCGGCGATTCCCGATTTTGTTGCTGTCTGGTTCAATACGTTAATTCCAATTATCGTGATTTTATTAATTGGATGGCTATTTACTTTCCAATTAGAAATCAGCTTATACAGTTTGGTTAATTCTATCTTTTTACCATTAGTTAATCTGGGTCAAAGCTTTTGGGGATTTGTGATTATCTTCTTTATCGGCTTTGCCTTTCTATACACCTTTGGGATTTCAACATGGGTTATTTATCCTGTTCAATCAGCTATTGCATTGCCGGCTATTGCAGAAAACCAGGCTAATTTTGCTGCTGGTCAGGAAGTAACGAATATTTTCACGGCTGAAGCTGGACAATTATTTTTGATCGGCGGGGGCGGAGCTACTTTGGCTCTATGTATTATGCTTGCCTTTATGGCTAAGTCACAGCGGTTAAAAATGATTGGGAAAGCATCGCTTATTCCATCTATTTTCAATATTAATGAACCGATTGTATTCGGTGCGCCAGTTGCGTTTAATCCGGTTTTGATGATTCCAATGTGGATTAATGGACTGGTAGGTCCGATATTGACCTGGATTGTTTTGAAGGTTGGTCTGGTTCCAATTCCACATGAACCGTTCCAGCTCTGGTATTTACCTGGTCCAATTTTAAACTGGCTTGTCACAGCATCAATTACGGGATTGATTTATTTCTTTGTCATTTTCGGAGCTTCATGGGTTATTTACTATCCATTTTTCAAAATTTACGATAAACAAGCTGTAGAGCAAGATAAAGAATTATTAGAGGAAGGGGAATGTTTGAATTGAGAAAAAATAACTACGCAAGCTTTCCGAAAGATTTTCTGTGGGGAGGTGCAATTGCTGCCAGCCAGGCAGATGGTGCGTATCAGGCTGATGGCAAAAAACTAAACAGCTCGGATATACAGCCTTATTTAAAAGGAAAATCAAATGATGAAATTCAACGCTTGGAAAAGCTGGGAATGACTTTAGAAGAAGTAAAGAAAAATATAGCGGATACCGAGCAGTATTTTCCTAAACGTTTTGGAATTGATTTCTATCATACGTATGAAACAGATCTGGAGCTCTTAGCAGAGATGGGATTTAAAACCTTCCGTACGTCGATAGATTGGGCAAGAGTATTTCCAAATGGAGATGAGAAAGAGCCAAACGAAGCAGCACTTGCTCATTATGGCAAAATGATTGATAAAATGAAGTCTTTAGGTATCGAACCTATCATCACGATGCTTCACTATGAAACTCCGATTCATATCACATTGGAATATGGAGGCTGGACCAACAAAGCCGTAATTGACATGTTTGAACGTTATGGAAAAGTATTATTAGATCACTTCGGAGATCGGGTGAAATATTGGATTGTTATTAATCAGGTCAATATGGTGCAGATTGAGCCATTCCTTTCGCTTGGCGTATGCAGTGATCAATATGAACGTAAGGAAGAAGCGGAATATCAGGGCGTATACAATCAATTGGTAGCTTCAGCGAAGATTCGGAAATACGCAAAAACATTGCCGTATAATTTGCAAATTGGCACGATGGTAGCTGACTGTACAGTTTATCCATATTCCTGCAAGCCAGATGATATTATTCTTGCTATGGAGCATAACCGTATGCAGTATTTCTTTACGGATGTGCAATTCCGGGGAAGTATTCCAGTTTATGCAGAAAGTTACTTTGCAGAAAATGATATTCATTTGGATATCACAGATGAAGAGCGGGCATTACTAAAAGAAAACACAATGGATTATCTCGGTATTTCCTATTATTTTTCACAAATGGTGGATGCAGAAAAGAATGTGAACAAAGCAGATTCTATTACGCCGAATCCACATTTAGATGCGAATCCATGGGGCTGGAATGTTGATCCGCAAGGCTTATATAATTCGCTTTCCCAATATTGGGACCGTTATGAAAAACCAATTGTTATCGCTGAAAATGGTTTTGGCATGTATGATGAGTTAGTAGACGGTAAAGTTCATGATGACTATCGCATCGCCTATTTAGGAGATCATATTGAACAGGTTGGACGTGCCATTCAAAACGGGGCAGATGTTATCGGCTATTGTGCATGGGGCCCCATTGATATCGTCAGCTGTTCTTCCCAGCAAATGTCCAAACGTTACGGTTTTATCTACGTTGATCTGGATGATAAAGGAAACGGAACAGGAAAACGAATCAAAAAGGATAGCTTTGATTGGTACAAACAGGTTATTGCAACAAATGGTGCTGAAATATAAGCAGTAATAGAAAAAGGGGTGGCAGGCACTCCTTTTTCTGTATTCTGTATAAGTAATGATTTTATGAACAATATAGAAATACTCTTAGACTATTTAAGAAAACAGGCAGGAGAACATTATGTATCTTCCAGAACATTGGCAGAGGCTTTAAATGTAAGTGATCGTACGGTCCGGAATTATGTGAAAGCAATCAATGAAAAGCATCCGAATCTGATTGAATCCAGTAGATCAGGCTATCGCATCGGAGAAGAAGAAAACAGGCAGGTTCATAAAGATACGAACAGTACCAGTCATGCAAAGAGCAGACGTTTTTATATATTGAGGCGCCTGATTAAAAGATCTGAACGCGGATTGGATTTATTTGATTTAGCAGATACGTTATATGTTTCTGATGCAACGATAAGGTCGGATATGGCTCAGCTTAATCAACTGGTAAACAAGCATGGGTTGCAGATCACCCAGCATCATCATCGGTATTTGTTAAAAGGGAATGAAAAGAGCCGCAGAAAGTTAATGATTGATTTAATTGATTATTCGAAGCCGACCAGTACCTCTTTAGAAGAAGAAATTCAGATGTTTTTAGGAGATATATCCTTGCAGGCATTGATGAAATTGAGTAAAGAAAGCTTTGAAAAATATCATGTACACCCGAATACGTATTTTTTCAAAAATTTTATTCTGCATTTAGCGATAGCTGTAGATCGTGCTTCAGACAATGAACAATTGGAGAAAAGCTCCTATCATGTTGAGAATCGGACTGCTGTCAGCTTTCAAGCAGTGGAAGAAATAGCGGAGCGGCTGTATGAAAATCATCAGATTCGTCTTTCTCAAGCAGATAAAGACGAACTCTCTATCTTATTTGTCGGCCAATCCAACCTGGATAAAACGCTAGTAAATAACTATACCAGTAATGATGTTTCCAGAGCTTTGGATCATGCTATCCAGGAAATAAGCGATGTTTATATGGTGGATTTTGATAATGATTCCTTTAGAAATCGCCTGCTTATCCATATTCAGAATCTCTATAACCGCTTATTGCAAAATAAATATACAAGGAATTTAAGCGTTTTAAATATACGTATCAAGTATCCGATTATCTTTGATATCGCTGTCTATCTGGCATCTGTCTTATCCAATGATCTGGATGTGGAAATCAATGATGATGAGATTGCCTTTCTCGCTCTGCATATCGGCTCTTATCTAAATAGCAGGCCGGAGGAAGATCAAAAAATAAAAACGATTATTATTACACCTGCTTATCTGTCGCAGCAATCAGATATTCAACAGGTTATTGAAAGAAATTTTGAGGATGATTTGGAAGTGGCCGGAGTCTATGAGGATGTCAGTGAAATAAATGAGCTTCTTTCTCCTGAGTTCGTTATTACCACACAGGATGTTAATCAAGTAGAGAACGCTTTTGCCACGATTCATGCAGAAATCGTAAGTATACATGAATTTATAACGAAGCATGATATCACATTAATCCGGAGAAAAATCGAAGAAATCAAGCATCACAAATATGTCCGCTTTATAAAAAAGAAAATTCCGGAGCTTATCAAAGAGGAATTTTTAATCCATTTTCATGAAACGTTATCTAAGAAACAAATCATGGAGACAATTGCAGATGTATTTCAGCGACATAACTATGTACCGGCGGATTATCTTGAGAAATTAAATCAGCGGGAAAAGATTTCCGCTACTTCTTATCCAAGCGGGGTAGCTATTCCGCATACCATGAAATACGAAGCAGATAAGACAGGTTTAATCATTTTGATACCGGAAGCACCTGTCGATTGGGACAGTAATGAAGTAAAATTAATTATCGGAATGGCGGTAAATAAACAGGACACGCATACATTTAATCAAATTTTCCCACGTATTATTGAACTGGTTGCAGAATCCTATCATGTGAATTACCTGGCTGGAGCGAAAAACCGGGAAGTATTTATTGACCGGCTGATTGAGTTAATGGGAGCTGGGGGATATTTTTTGGAGTAGATTATAGATATAAATAAATTGGAAAAAATGTGGTTTAGATATTATAAAAGACAAATTGAAGATTATAAAATATATCAAATAAAAGATTCAAACGTGGTAATTAAAATGAAAAATGAATTGTTTAGCTTAATTTAAGGTCATAGTATCTCGTAAAATCTTTGATATATACTAAAGATTTTACAAACCGATCAAAATTAATTTCTATGACATTCACTATAGATATAAACATTATGTAGGGGCTTCTGGTGACAATACGGAAGATATGCGGGATGCAATAAAATTAATAGAAGAGAAAAAAGTAAATGAACAAAAGATTGTATCCCATGTATTGGGACACGCATAAGGATATGCCTATTAAATCATTAGATGAAATCATGAAAGATACAAGTGATCCACTCCATGAGATTGTGAAAAAATATGATGGTCTCTGGTCGAAAGCGGAAGATTATGTATTGGCAAATCAGAAGGAGATTCAAGTGTAGTTAAAGAAAGAATATAAAAAATAACACAGTGTGAGCAGAGGCCACTGAAAATCTTATGATTTCTTAGTGGAAGTCAATTTTGTTATAAAATAAGGCGACTCTAATTTCAAATTTTGAAATGGAAGTCGTCTTTTTACTGATTTATGGATTCTATTTTGCTTATTTTTAACCCATTAGTTTCAATATTCGTTTTAGATTTACAGTGAATATTGCCATGGCTCCTTGCATTTCCATGCCAATTAGACCCGAGGATTTTGAAACATCATACCCGTGTCTATGTTTTAATTCACTATTTTTCGCTTCCATTTTATAGCGTTCTTTGGATTTTTCTTTAAAATAATTCGTTTCTTGGAACTTCGCCTGTTCACTATGTTCATCCCATTTGATGCTTACGGAATAACTCTTGCTTTTAGCTTCAGGTTTGTAACAGCCTTCTCTGAACGGACAAACTTTACATTTTTCCACGTCAAAATAATAGGTATCTGTTTGGTTCTTAGCGACTTCTTTCTTTCCTTGACGTGCTTTCCAATCGCCATATGTCCAGCTTTACAAACATACATTCCTGCATCTTTATTAAATTCAAACTCATCTTCTTTTTTACGATAACCTTGTGTAATGGCTGGGTTTAATTTCGCTACTAAATCCATGTCATTTTTATGGGTGTATTCTATATTTCCTTTCTCCGAATAAGCTGTATCTCCAATAATTGTTTCTACTTTTATGCGGCTTTCATACTTTTTTCAATTAGTGTTTCTAGTTGTTTTCCATCATTTTTTTCACCGGTTGTAACCGTAGCTGCCGTGATGATACGTTCCTCACTCATCGCTATGTGTGTTTTATACCCGAAAAAAGCGGTATTTACCGTTTTGTGACCAATTCTTGCATCTTCATCTTCCGAAATTCGTAAGTGTTCGATATCATCATTTACAGTTTCCTTTAACAGGTTCAGTTTCTCTTTTACTTTCGGATATCCGGAAATTGTTTCCTCACTTTCAATTACATCCATTAGCATTTGACAGTATTTGATTTCATCTTCCAACTCATTCGTTGTCGATTTGGATGGGAATTTTTTCTTCATGGTTGCATCAATCTCATAAATCGATTTGCGAAGTTTCTTGGAGCGATCCATCAGTATTTCTTTTGGTGATTTTTGATTATAACGTGCTTTCGTATGGCTGGCATCAACAATGATAGAATTGCTTTTTATAATTTCCTTTTCTATGGCAATTTCTACGGTTTTATGGATCAACATATCTAATAAATTTACGTCTTTTAACCGTAATTTACGAAACTTGGTTAACGAACTAGCCTCAATAACGGATTCCTCTGGAGCCATGCCAAGGAAATATTTAAAAGACATATCATATTTAGAACATTCTACAATATCTACATCTGACAAATCAAAGATGGTTTTAAGGAGTAAATATTTAAACATACGAATTGGATTAATTGCATTCCGACCATTCGTATACAGTATTTATCACTTAATTCATCGTACACAAAAGAAAAGTCCACCAATTCATTAAGTCTTCGTAAGAAATTATCCTTTGGAACAACTAAATCATAAATTTCTGAATATGGACTTAACATCAACGACTCTTGTTTTTGAATCATTACTTTTTAATTCTGGACTTGTAACATTAAGCGATTGAATCGAAATCGCATTATCATTTATTTCCAATACGCGGATGCTTTGATCGTCTGGAACAGCATTGGCTTGAACAAATGAACAGTTATCTATCGTTTCAATAGAATCTTTATGATTATGGCCATTTATGTAAATACCATATCCTTTTTTTGTACGTAAAACGTCAAGAATTGGTATCTCGGGCTGGATGGACAACTACGGGAAATTAGAATTTGCTGTTGTATCGTAAACTGGATGATGAGCAAAGAAATAATGGTGAGTTTTTCCTCGCTTTCAGCAATTTCAGCCTCCAGCCATTGTAATTGTTTATTGCTTAGGTAACCACTATAATCTTCGTGATCATGGTCTCGGGCAGTTTCTAGGGAAATGATGTTTACTAGATCTGTTACAATTGAGATATTTTGTTCGCTGTTAGAAATATTTAGAACTGCATCTCTTGAGACACCATATAGGTCAAGGTTTCCAAATGTGTGAATAAAAGGTTTATCGTAATGGCGAATATCTCATAAACCTCTCGTAATTCGTCTTCCTTGCCAAAGTTAGTCAAGTCACCAATGGAAACATAGTAATCAGCATTTATTAAAAAAAGTATTTAGAAATTTAGCATAAAATGCATCCCTGGATTCTTTTACTTTCTCATTGTGACCAATCATAGATGGATAATGTAAATCTCCAATAAAAGCAATTCTCAACTGTATCCTCTCCTTATTGTTATTACTTTCATTATGCCAGTGAAATATTAACGGAGAATGGAGAGAGTGAGTGTTAAGAATCGTTAAAATAAATCGCAAAGCACAGTACTACATCCTTTTTAAATATTATTTTTATTTAAAGTGAAACAATCGTCAACCTAAGCAAAATACCCCCACAAAAAATAGTGAAAACAAGCAGAAAGATAGCCGCTATTTTCTCAAAAGTGTTCAACGAATCTGCAGTGCCAACAGACTGTAGCTTCCGTTTTGTCATGAAAACAATAATAGCCATCAGTATATTACCGACAACAACTTGTGAAGCAAGCATATAATTCAGTAACTTATCTGCTTTGCCTTTTTTAAATCTATGTTCTTTTGGTATGGAGTTCAACAGATGGCCCCAAAATGGATTGATTAAACTGATCATTAATAAGATCGTAAATACCGGATCTTCGTTAAAAAAAGCTTGAAATCCTTTACCGCTGGTCTGAACAATTAAAACTAAATAAATGATATACATGATTGGCAAAATGATGGTTAAAGAAAGTGTTGCTGTATACCATTTTGTAAGATTGTGCTGTGCTTCCACTATGCTTTCCCCTTTTTCAATGAATAATCTAAATAACCCCGATAAAGCAAGTCCAGAATAGAAAATAATCCAATAAACGATCGATGCTCAAACCCGTAAAACCTTCCTAGTTTGGTTGATTCGAAGTATATGTTGTAGGTACAGAGCTCAGCAAGTTTATTATTGCGAAGGCTTGTAATAGATAGTGTTGGAATGCCTAAGATAGATAGCTGTTTGATTGTATCCATTTGATGGGTTAAATCTCCGCTTAATGAAATAATAATAACCAGGTCCCGTTTATTCATACGGGAAAGGATAACATCAAATTCACGCTCAGCTGGAATAATAAATAGTTGTTTGTCACAAGACATCAGATTCCGGGCCAATTCTTCCAGGACGTTTTTTTGTCCCCATCCAGTTGCAAATCCATACAACGTATCTGCAGAATAGATTTGTTCATAGATAGGATCCGTTTGAATGTTATGGAACATTTTCCGGCTTTTTTCAAATTCATTTAATTGAATTTCAAACAAATCCGTATTCGGTTGATTATCAGTTATTTCCAGTTCTGACTTTAAGCTGTATTTAAATTCACTATATCCACTGAACCCAAGCTTTTGGGTCATTCGTAATATAGAAGATTTAGACATTGCGCATGTTTTGGCAAGCTCTAAAATGCTCATCTGGCTGCATTCTTCTATATGATGGAGGACATAGTTTAATGTATCTATATCGCTTTCAGATAACTTATCAAAATGTTTATTTATTAAATCCTTAATCAAAATGAAAGACCTCCTGCTGTTTCATAATATTATCTATTATAGAACAGAAGCTTTCTTTAGAAAAAGTAAAATCAGGCTAATGCCAAGATTATATAGAATTGGCATTAGCCTGGGGAGCAATTAATTAATGCAATTCTGGCCAAAATTCCTTATTTGCTTCAATCAATTCGTCTAGAATTTGTTTGGCTACTTCGGCGTTGGGTACTGTTTTGGAAACTGTAAGAGCCTGCCACAATTTCTGATAAGATTTTTCAATATATGCTTCAACTACTAACTTTTCAACCGATACCTGCTGCTCCATTAACCCTTTCTGGAATTGTGGAATATTACCTTGTGCAAGCGGTTCATAACCGTTGGAACCAACCAGGCAAGGAACTTCTACCATGGCTGTTTCATCGAAGTTATTGATTGCGCCTTTATTTTCTACGATTAATAGCATTCTTTCGTGAGTGTTATATGCAATGGCACGAGCGAGATCTACAATATAAGAAGCATGATCACCAGCTTTTAAGGTAGTTCCCTCTGAAGTACCAGCCTCTACAATGCGATTACATTCGGAAAAGACGTTCTTTTCTCTGCCTTCCATAACCATATTAGCACGGGTGTGATTTTTATCAGAATGCGCTACTTCCTGATCTCCATACAAATAATATTTCAAATACGTGTTTGGCAACGTCTCTGAATCCAATGCTTGTACATCTTTTGCCGCCTGAAATGTGTGCTGCCAGCTTGTATCACTGTGTTGCCCTATATCATAGCCGTGCTCTTTAACGTATTCAATAATGCGCGGTTTTAAATCATTGCCGTCTTTATCACGAATGTCTGTCCACCAGCCAAAGTGGTTCAGGCCATAGTATCTGACGTCCATTTCTTTTCGTGATTCCAAGCCAATCGCTTTTGCCATTCTGCTCTCAATGCCAATTGGCATGTCGCAAATATTAAGGATTTTAGAGTTTGGACGTAATCTTCTGGTTGCTTCTGCGACGATTGCTGCCGGGTTGGAATAGTTCAGCATCCAGGCTTCTGGTGAATATTTTTCCATATAATCTAAGATTTCCAGAACGCCGGTGATGGAACGCATACCATAGGCAATCCCGCCGGGGCCACATGTCTCTTGGCCAACAACGTTATATTTTAATGGGATTTTTTCATCTTTTTCACGCATGGCATATTTACCAACCCGGATATGTGCCATGACAAAATCAATATCTGAAAATCCTTCCTCCGGGTCAGTTGTTGCTGTAAAACTTACTTCCGGCGCCATTTCTTTAACAATGATTTCACAAGCATCTGCTACAATGTTTTGGCGTTCTTTATCATTATCATATAATTTTAATTGACGCAGCGGGAACTTATCCATGTTATTTAACAATAACATGACAATTCCTGGCGTATAAGTACTTCCCCCACCTGCTATAGTTACGGAAAATTTTTTCATTCTAATCTCTCCCTTTTTCTTCATGGTTTCTTAGTAAATCAAATTGCTCTCTAACCTGTGGCACCGATAAGCCTACAATGACTTGGAAAGCTGTCCCGTTTCGAACAACACCATGTGCTCCACCAGATTGGAAGGCGCTGTCAGCCTGTACCTTTTCAACATCTTTTACACTGACACGCAGTCTGGTTGCGCAGTTTGCAGCAGAAGCGATATTTTCACTGCCTCCGAAGGCCTTTAAGAAAGTCTGCGCTTGGTCGGTATATTGATTAGCTCCCTCTATAGCAACGTAATTTGTTTCTTTTTCACTTGCTTTTTTCGCTTTATAATCTTTTTTTGAATATAATTTTGCTTCTTCGTCGACTGCTTCTCTGCCTGGTGTTTTTAAATTAAATTTGTTAATCAGGAAGCGGAAGACTAGGAAATAAATTAATGTAAAACTTAATCCGACTGCAAATTGTATAAGATAGGTATCCCAGTGATTATTAAATAAAGGTATCCAGTTCTTAGACATCATTGATAATGCACCACCACCAAAGTCTCCAACTACTCCGAGAGCATACATGGTGGTTGACATGGTTGCTGCAATCAAAGCGTGCACAACAAATAGAACAGGAGCCAGGAATAGGAATGTAAACTCTAAAGGTTCCGTAATACCGGCCAATACTGCAGTTAATGTAATTGGGATAAGTAATGCTGCTACCTTTTTGCGGTTTTCTTTTCTGGCAGTGTAATAGAATGCCAATGCAATTCCAGGGGCTGCGAATACTTTTGAGTTACCATGAAGTGCGAAACCGCCTTCAGGAAATAGTGTTTTTAATGGCTCTGTAGATTGGGCAAATACAACCATATTTTCTGCCCACACTCTTTGCAGGCCGCCTTCAACAATTGCTGGACCAAAGTTAAATGGGACATAAACAAAATGATGCAGTCCTGTCGGGATTAAAAGCCTCTCAAGGAAAATATAGATCCAGACACCGAATGTACCAGAAGTTGCCATAAATCCTTGCAAAGAGGCAATGCCACTTTGTACGATTGGCCATAACCATGAAGTCAATACTGCAAATGGTATCATGACAAAGAACCCAAGTATAACGATGTAGGCAGAACCTTGGAAAATACCTAACCAGTCTGGCAATTTTTTCTCAAAGTATCTATCATGCAGCCACACAACAATTAAAGCAACGAGTATAGCTCCTAAAATATTGGTATCCAACGTCTTGATACCTGCAATCATTTTTAGCCCGCTATCACCACCGACTTCCTGCGAGAAATCAACACCGAATGTTAGACCGAATTGTTGCAGCAGCATTGATACAAAGTAATTAAAAGTTAAGTAAATAACTAAAGCTTCCATGGCAGCCCTTCCACTTGCTTTTTTGGCAAGGCCAATAGAAAGACCGATAAGAAAAAGTAGTTCCATTTGATTGAATATCGTCCAGGCCCCTTCTTCTAAAACGGACCAGATACTATACCAAAGTGTGCCTTCTGATGCGATATCTCCAACGATTAATGGATTTTTCATGATGATTGTAAAGGCGACTGATATACCCGCAAAAGCAAATAATGAAACCGGGGTAAACATTGCTCCGCCAAAACGCTGAAGTTTTTCCATCATAATCCGTAACACCTCTCTTTTCTTACAATTTATAATTTCACTAAACATAAGGAAATTATTGCATGCTGATGAAGCGGTTTCAATAGGATGGACTGTTTTTGGTATATTAGTCAGGGATAGGGAAGATTCCCGTGATCGCGGGAATCTTCCCAAAGAGATTTAATTTGTTAGAGTAAAATGTTTATGGGAAAACATGAGGCCAGCAAGCGGAGCGCGATAGTTGTTTTAAGGCATTTTTAATGAAAAAAGAACCTTCTTTTGTATAGTTAAGTTTCCTACAACAACAACTATAGAAAGAGGTCCTCAAATGAAAGGTATCATATCTACGCTAACAATGAAAGAATTAGAGAAAATTACATACCGTGCTTTGCAGGAAAGTTTTTCCCAGGTGATGGCACAGACTCTTAAAGAATTAGATGAGGCGATTGCTTCAGGAAGAGATAAAAAAAGGTTTTATCTAAAGCGAACTCTCAAGTTTGAATCTGTTTTTGGTCAGGTGGAACTGAAAAGAAATTATTATCGAGATATAGAAACTGGAAAGTACGTTTATTTATTGGATCAATATTTGGCTTTTGACGGTACAAAAGGTATGAGTCCAGTGGTGCAGGATTTAGCTATTGAACTGGCTGTGACAGGCGTTTCCTATAGACAGGCTGGTAAAGCAATGGAGAAGCTTTTGGGCTACCCCGTAATCTAAACGTCAACGACTTTTAAATACTGAAGTAGTTCCAGAAGAATCCGTATCACTAGAAAATGATGTTGTGTTTGTGGAGGTTGATGGACTTTATACAAAAAGTCAGGAGAAAAAGAAAAAAGGAAGGGAAATAAAGATTGCTAGTGTGCACCAGGGCTGGGAAATGAATGCCAAAAGGGCGAATAATCAGATCGCGACGGAGGCTGTAAAAAAAGCCGATCGAGTGATTGCACCTTCAACAGAAGCAGAGAAGTTTTTGACTGCAAAGGAGATGTATGTTTACTTCGATTTAGCTGCATATCCTTTTTTTCAAAAGCTACAACAAATTATCGAGGCAGATGTTAAGAAAAAAGGTGTTTTACGCTTGCACCGTGCAATGAAACAGCAAGCATTTTTCTCAGTTTGTAAAGAAGATATCTTAGTTTTTACCTATCTTTTTGGAGAAGTGTGTAACTTACATGTGAAGCACAGTAACTACTTTAAACAGGCACACACTATTATTATGGTGCAATTCACCACTGGAGCCATTGCTCACTTGGAATATACTACAACCAATTATGAGAAGTTGACGTTTGATTGGAGTGGAGACAGGATGATTGCAGAATTTGATAGCAATGAGATGGCACCAATAAAAACGACCGCTTCTCTAGATTCTTCCGTATCCCTTTACCATACGATTGATACTGTTCTTAGTTCTTGTAAGCAGTTAAATAGTACACTACAAAATAAAATGAATAACTTGGAAAATCAATTAAAGAAAGCAGGTTGGAGTCTATGAAGATAGGTATAATGAGTATGGCTCATATGCATGCCCATAGTTATATAAAAGCGTTAAAAGTAATTCCTAATGTAGAAGTGGCTGGTATTTTTGATGACAATCAACAGAGGGGCAGTGAGATAGGAACTAGTATTAGACTTCAATAAAGCGTAGGGTGAGTGTGGAACGAAGAACTGTATAAAGCCTACAAGTTGCAATTTCATGAATGACTATTCAAGAAGGACATTTTGATTTCTAAGCATAAGAAAAAAACTTTATAGGCGCGTTTAGGAAAGATTGTTGTTTAGGGAAAAATTACATATCTGATAACAATTAGATTCAATCACTCATTTTATCTTCAGGAAACCAGGGCAGAAATGTTTTTTTACCTGGTTTTTTAGCCTGGATAGGCCTAATTTGTTGTAAAGTGACTGTAATAGTACACTATTAGGATGGAATTCTAACATTTTTTAACTTACAAATGTGTGGTCTAACTCCACCGTCTTTAGACGGTATCCGCTTTTAGCCGAAAGTTAATTTTGGTTGTCAAAAAGTCCGTAGGTACAAGAAATCTATCTTTTAATAATGTAAACTCTTGTTAAATATCCTGTTATTGTAATGGAAAGTAGTTATAAATGTAGAGAATAGTATGTTGCTTATTTTTAAAAGAATGAGCTGGGTGCTATTTACGGATACTAATTTTTTATAAATATCAAACTAACTTTAAAGGGAGGATCCTTCATTGTTTTCAGATATAATGTGGGGTAGCTTAGGGATTATACTAATTCGCCGTATTTCTTACAATTAGAAAAAGAAAACGGGCTGGAGTCACGGGATTTAAAAGTGCACTTACACCGATTTGTTTCTTTTTGATAGCATTTGCGAATATATTGGCATATTTCTTTGGATTTATGGGGTTACTTAGCTGGTTGATTAGTGTTCTTCTGTTTATTTTAGCTGCACATTTTACAAAATTTTTACCAGTAGCGACGAACTAAGCCCTCTTTGATTTATGGTTAAAATAACAGACGTGAGAAATAAATAACAGCTGTTACAGTAATGGTACTAAATACAGTGGAAAATAAAACAATTTGTGCTGCAAAGGTTGGGTGATTATTGTATTCTTGTGCAATAACGGAGCTGTTTACTGCTGTTGGCATCGCGGATGCAATAAATAGAGCTTGTGCTACAAGTCCGTCCATTTGCAGTAAAAATATAATACCTAGAGCGACAAGCGGGCCGAGAACGAGGCGGAGAGCTAAGCTTACATAAACGGTTGGCAAAACTGCGCTCAGACGAAGCTGGGCTACTTGAGCACCCAAAGTGAGTAAGGCCATGGCAACCATTGCATCAGCAATATAATTAGCCGGAACCCATACAAAAGAGGGAATGGAAACTTCCGTAATATTTAACAAGATACCCGCTAACATGGCATATAGCACAGGCATTTTAAAATAGCTTAAGAGTGCTCGTAGTTTGCCGATTTGAATCGACTGTAATGAAAAAATGCCATAAGAAAATAGTAGGATATTTTGAAAAGTCAAGATAATAACTTGAATGGACATGGCCAATGGATCACTTTTAAAAACTAAATCGTTCACAGGAACACCATAATTACCAGAATTAAAGAAAAGGATGCTGTTGGAAAAGGTAGTTGCTTTCCCTTTATCAAAACCGATAAGACGTGTGGTAATTGTTGCTATTATATAGAGTATGACAATTAATAAAATAAAAAACACTAAAATTTGCAGTAAAAGCTGACCTGAAAAAGTTGTATCATACAGTTTAACAAAAATAAACCCAGGTACAAGAAAATAAATATTGAGTCTTGCAAGCGTTTGTAAATCAAGGTCAAATTTCCGTTGCAAGAAAAAGCCTATCCCCATAATCATAAAAACAGGTAAGATAACATCTTTTAATATAATTAGAAATTCTTCCAAACCCTTTCTCCTTTCATTGCCTAATATAATTCATAGATACTCAATTACGACATATTTCCTTTAATTAAAATCAATAAAACGGTTTTTTCCATTTCATATGTACATGACACTCTATTTCCCAAATTCAAATAAAGCGGTAAAGTGAAACTTCATTCAGTAGGTTTTTACTAGCAACTCGGACTGAATGTCTAGTAGCACAAGAATACGACCTAAAGGCCCTTGAACGAATGGCTTTAGGTGCTGTTAACTCCTACTTTGACTTGTTTTATATTATCTCCCACTTTTGACATCAGGACCTTACATGCGGGGTAAGTAGATATTAGTGGCTTTGCTTGGTTTGGATTAAAAATATCTCCTCGCTTTCCTTTCTTTTTAAGGGTGTAAAGATTTCTATGTATAGAAAGAAAAATAATTTTGTAGTGATAAAACAATCCATTTACAGGCTTGAAATTAACCGTATTTCCTCGATTGTAAGCAATTATTGCACTGGAAACAGTCGTTGTCAACTTCTCATGGAAATTTATATCAAGTTATACTTCAAAGGATATTTATAATCATTCATCATGCTTGTCTACTAAAAAGTGAATGATAAGACTGTAAAATTACCCAGAGAAAGTGCATAATGGAATCAACAGAAATGGGTGATGGGGGAGGAATTACAATGAGTTTCAATTGGAGCGAGGAAGCGGAAAAGCAATGGGATGAGCGGGCAGATTCTTGGAATGAACGCAGTAAAAACATGTGGGAGTCAGGCAGTAGGAGTGGCATTATCCCTTTTCTAACCCAATATATGAGTCAAGATCATCATATACTGGACATTGGTTGTGGTGACGGATATGGGGCTTTTAAATTATATGAGCAAGGTTATCAAGTGACGGCGCTGGATATTTCCTCTGTAATGGTTCAATATGCAAAGCAGCAGCTTCCTAATGGTATAATTGTTATGCAAGGAGATGCACAACAACTTCCATTTTCTACTGATACATTTGAGGCAGTAATGGCAATTAATGTTTTAGAATGGACAGAAAAACCTAAGCAGACCTTACAAGAATGGAAGCGAGTAGTAAAAGCAGGTGGCTATTTATGTGTAGGGGTTTTAGGACCTACTGCTGGTCCGCGTGTAAATAGCTATCCACGTTTACATGGAAAAACAGTGATTTGTAATACGATGATGCCTTGGGAATTTCAACAGTTATGTTTAGAGTTGAATTTACAGTATGTGGATGGATATGGTGTGCTTAAGCAAGGTGTAACCAAAGACATGTATGAGCGTTTACCGCTTGAATTACAACAATCCGTATCTTTTTCATGGATATTTATGTTAAGAAATGGTGGTTGAGCTTTATGAATGACAAAGATAAAATAATCATTGATAATTACCAGCAAAATGAAAAAATGATGATTCTTGTATTTGCTCAGTGGTGTGTAAACAATGACTTAGACCCGTTAGAGGTTTATTACAAAGCATATCCCCATCAGCAGCAAAACAAGGTTCTTGAAGAAATGACGGAGCAGACAGTAGCAAAAGAGGAAGCCGATTTTATTGCAACAGAAACGGTTCTTCAAGCGCTACAGTTATTTGGTAACGACGATTTAGCGTTTACCGTACAAGAGGAAGCAGAGAATTTTATAAAAAGATCACATAAATAGACGATGCTTTCAAGTAAGAAGTTATCATAACTTCTTACTTTTTAGTGTTGATAAAAACTGCTTAAGAAGCGCATTCTTTTATCTCGTATATAAGACGCTGTAAGACTCCCACTTCAGGAGTTTGGATAACCTGTACAGCAACAAGCCTAAGTGGGAGATAACAGCACCTAAATGCCCGATCCGTTCATCTAACAATCAGTGGGGGATGAATGAAAACCCCCACTGATTGAAGAATCACTTTATGGGCACACATATTTCGCAATGAGGATTACTAAACATATCACCAGTATATCTTTCCAAAATGGGTCTGTTTTCTATTTGATATCCCTTAACCTTTAAGTCTGGAAAAATCGTCGTGTACGCTGTTGCAATATCTGCAGCTGTATGTTTGATTTCGTAAACAACGTATTTCCCGCCAGAAAGTTTACGTTCGTTAATGGAATCGTCCATTATTTGGTATTCATCAGAGATTACAATACAAGCATCAAATCGACAGTTTTCAGGTGAAGTTATTTCTGGGTTATCCTGAGGAATAGCAAAAATAGTCGCCTATAGAAGGAGTTTCTTTTCAGCAGCCCATTTTTTTAACCTTTCCATTACTTTGACGTTTTCAGGACCATATGGACCAGTTCGTCGCATAAAAGCAATGCGCAAACTGGGAATAATTTCAATTTTTGATTTCATTCATGTTCCTTCTTTCTCTCTTTTTTGTGGTACATTTCAATCGTAGCATGCTTTAAAATGAATTACCGTATATTTTTTAAAATTTTTAAAAAATAGGTAATCAAAAAAGAAGAGGAACACATAATATCATGTATTATCCCTTCTCATTTGAAATGCTTTTCGTTCCTCAACTATTGCTGTGTAGAAATCAATTTTATTAATGCTTGCGTGCCACTGTCAGCTTCTCCGTTTGCTTCGAGCTCTTGGTAAAGCCTTAACGATAACGCTAATCCTGGTGTGGAAAGACCAAGCTCTTCAGCTGATTCCAATGCAATTTTCATATCTTTAATAAAATGTTTGACGTAAAATCCAGGAGCGTAGTCTCCTTTTATCATACGTGGTGCCAGATTGGAAAGAGACCAACTGCCTGCTGCTCCAGCGGTGATACTATCTAGAACTCGTTCAGGGTCAAGACCTGTCTTTTTGGCATAGGCAATGGCTTCACAGACACCAATCATATTTGAAGCAATCGTGATTTGGTTCGCTAATTTCGTATGTTGCCCAGCACCAGCTTCCCCCTGTAAAATGATGTTATCTCCCATTGTTTGAAATAATTCGAGCACATCATGAAATGCTTGCTCCTGACCACCAACCATAATTGTCAGCTTGCCATTTTTAGCACCAATATCTCCACCAGAAACAGGCGCATCTAATGCAAGGCAGCCTTTCTTTTCAGCTTCTTTCGCTATTTGTATTGCTAGCTTAGGCTTAGATGTCGTCATATCAATAAAGTAAGACCCTTTGGAAGCATTTTTTAAAATGCCTTGATCACTGAAATAAACTTCTTCCACATCACTTGGGTACCCAACCATCGTAATAATGACGGTACATTTTTTTGCTAAATCAGCAATAGAATCTTCCCAATCTGCGCCAGCGCTAATTAAAGCTTCGGCTTTTTGTTTTGTTCGTGTATAAATGGACACGCTATAGCCTGCATGCATGATTCGCTTTGCCATACTGGATCCCATGACGCCAGTTCCTATGAATCCAATTCGAGCATCTTTTGTAAGCAAATAACATTCTCCTCTCTTGAACTTATATATTATGTTCATTCGACAAAAGAAGAGAAAGTCCTGTTATACTAAACAAAAAAGAAATGGAGGAGGTGGGGTTATATGGAATGGCTACATAAATCGTTCCATGAACTGCATCAAATGGAAATATACGCAATATTCAAAGCAAGAGTAGATGTGTTTGTTGTTGAACAGCAATGTGCTTATCCAGAAGTAGATGAATTCGATTTGCAGGCTACACATATTTGGTTGCATGATAATCAAAAAATGGTAGCATATGCTCGGATTCTTCCTGCTAATAGTAAATATCAAGAAGTATCTATTGGGCGAGTGTTGGTAACGAATAATTATCGGGGAAAAGGATATGGAAAGCAATTAATGAAACAAGCTATCCATTATGCAGCTAACCATTTTAAAAGTAATATCAAAATTCAAGCCCAACAGTATTTATCAGCGTTTTACGAATCATTTGGTTTCAAGCAAATTTCACCTGCTTATTTAGAAGATGGAATTTGGCATATTGACATGATTTGGGAACATAAATAAAGCATGTCACTCCCTTTTTTTGCGCATAGTATAAATAAAATGAACGAACTCAAAAAGAGGGTGTAAAGATGATTAATGAGCAGCAATTAGCAGCATGTAAAAATGCTTTACAAAATCGACAATCCGAACTTATTTCTCATGTTCAGGACCATTTAGGTTTAACATTAGAATCCATGCAACAATCTACTGGGGAATTATCCAACTATGACAATCATCCAGCAGATACAGCTTCAGAGTTATTTGAAAGGGGAAAGGACGTTGCACTTAATGAGCATGCCGAAAAGGAGTTAGAGGATATCAATAAAGCACTGCATGCGATTGCAGAGGGAACTTATGGGATTTGCAGGGAATGTGGAAGAGATATCCCTTATGAGCGACTTGAAGCGATGCCAACTGCAGACCGTTGTATAGAGCATGCAAAAAGTAATTCTTTTAATCATCCACGTACAATGGAAGAAGAAGTATATAGTCCGAATATAAATCCAGATGAAGTATCAGATGAAACACAGGTGGGATATGACGCAGAGGACGCGTGGCAGGAAGTAAGCCGTTATGGGACATCTGAAACCCCTTCTGATTTTTATGGAGATAAAGCAAGTTATAACAAAATGTATCCCAATAGTGATGAAGCAGTTGGTTATGTAGAGGATGTAGAAGGTTACCTAGGAGCATCCGCGGATGGAAAATATACAGAGCCCATTACAGATCAGCAAACAGATCATGATGACATATAATGCTTTGAGAAGTCTTTCGGTTACTAGTGAATGGCGGGCACAGTTCAAATTCACTGCCGAGAGATTTTTTACAATTTGACTATATTTTTTAGACATTACGAGTTATTATAATAATGTTATCTTCATTTTATCCTCCATTAAAATAGCAGTAAAATATGCCCTTCCAGACTACGAAGTCCAACCCATGAGAATAAGTGAGGGATCGACCATAAGGTAAATGCCTGATTTCTGTTCAGAGCCTTAGGTCATATTTTTGAGGTACTAACAAAAAGTAGTGTGGTGAATGAGAAAACCTTTAGTTCACTTTATGAAACCATATTTCTGTTAGAACGTATTTAATGAATGAATGAGGTGATATTTTGGAACAAAAAGGTTGTTTAAAATGCGGAAGTACGAATGCAGACCAAAAAGAAGTAGCCATGACTGGAACAGGACTATCAAAAATGTTTGATGTTCAGAGCAATCATTTTTTAGTGGTTTACTGTAAAGATTGCGGCTATTCTGAGTTTTATAACAAAAATAGCTCTAAAGGGAGCAATATTTTCGATTTGTTTTTCGGTTAAGCGCAGAAGCGCCTGGATTACAAAAGTAACCGGCGCTTTCTATGCTAAAAACCTTGAAAGAAGTTTTCCATTAAATTTCCAAATATGCTCCCAAGCATATTTTGCAAAATGATAGTGGCTAATACAAAAGAAACAATATAAAAGCCGATTAACACATAAATTCTGTCGTAACCTTTTTTCTCGTGTTGTTGCTCAAGCAGGATAAAAGATGGAATAAATATGACAGGACCAAGTAAACTAATAAAAGTAAGCACACTGGAAAAAGGGATTCTAATTAATGTAAGTACTATTCCAATTAAAAACGTAATGATAAAAGGAATAGTATATGCTCCCACTTTCGTTACGGTATTTTTCCATGAAATATGTTGCCCGGTTAATTTTGTACTAAAATAAGTTAGTATCGTCATAAAAGCATAGACTAAAAGGTGTTGTATAAATGGGATAATAAATCCATCTAAAAAACTGATGCTTACAAAAAAGCTACCAAACTGAAGTGTTACAAGATAAAAGCTTAATGTGATAGTAAGTGATAATAGAACAATGGATATAATGGCAGGTATAAAATCTTGCTGTGTTACAAATCGTGCGTTGTGTGGAGATTTCAAATAAGTCATAAAAAAGCTTGCAAAATGTTTTGCTTCTGCGTTTATGGTTGATGAAAAATCTCTTTTATTTGTTGCAGTATTGAGTTGACTTTCACCTTCTTCTTCAACTGTTGCTGCTTGTTCTGGATAAAGATGTGCACCGCAATTGGTACAATACTTACCTTCTTTTGATTCTTGTTCACAGTTAGGACAAAGCATTGGTATCCTCCTATCGTTTGGATTTTTCAGCAAAACTTTCCACCCAGATATGATTTTAAGAGATAAAATATGCAAAGGGAAGTGTCGTCGAAGATAAAAATACAGAATTCCAAATTCCTTTGAGTGAAGTAGCAATATCTTCAACAACAAAAATCACCTAGTTTTAAAGCTGTCAAACTGTTTAGCCCTTGCTACAAGCCTCTTACGCTTAAGGTTAAAGGAAAAGTTTGCTAAATCATTCTCCTATTCACTATACCATTTTGACATCATATTGGAAAATCCCTGTTTAAATTGTAAAATAAAGAAAATCAAACTATAAATGGCATTAGACAGGGTATTTACAGACCGTTTAATGCGTGAGTCACAGGAATAAACAATAAAATGCGCATATAGCAAAGGTTTATTTCACCTAGCTCTATGCGCATTCTTTGATTATTCTTCGTTCGCATTCTTATTTACTGGCTCTTTCGCTTCTAGAGTTAATTTAGTTGTTTCTTTTTTACCGCCGCGGTAATATTCGATATTTACTTCTTCGCCGACAGAAGCATCCGAATACAGAAACTTACGTAACTCTAAAATAGAGGTTACTTCATGGTCATTAATTTTTGTGATGACATCAAACTGCTGTAAACCAGCTTTATCAGCAGGTGATCCTTCTTCTACATTCGCTATCACCATTCCTCCTTTAACATCTTCAGGTAATGGAATTTCTGCTCTGTATTGAGGCGGAACTTGTTCAATGGCTGCAGTACTAATACCAATTAGTGGACGTTCGATCTCCCCATTCTTTTCTAACTGTTCAACAATTGGCAGTGCAGCGTCTACAGGTATAGCAAAGCCGATACCTTCAACTTCCTGACGTGCAATTTTCATGGAGTTAATTCCTACAACGGCACCTTTTTCATTTACAAGTGCACCGCCACTGTTTCCAGGGTTAATCGCGGCATCGGTTTGGATAACTTCTGTGACCCAATCTGCCTGCCTATCCCCATTTGTATCTATCGGTACAGACCGATCTAGTCCGCTAATTACGCCTTTCGTCACTGTGTTAGCAAATTCCATTCCAAGCGGGTTCCCAATCGCCATCACATTTTCACCAACTTTTAAATCACTGGAAGATCCCATGTTGGCAACAGTGGTGATCGCATCTCCGTCAATTTCTAATACTGCTAAATCCGTTAATTCATCGGTTCCCAAGACTTTCGCATTTAGGCGTTTCTCAGAATAATTTAAGGCAACTTCTACTTCTTCCGCACCTTCTACTACATGGTGGTTTGTAATTACATAAGCCTTACCATTCTCTTTTTTATAGATAATTCCAGATCCAGTACCTGCTTCTTGGCTTTCCGTCCAAATACTCTGTTGTTGCATATTTATTACACCAACAACGGCTTTTGAAGTTTCTTCAATATTTGTAGCAACATCTGCATCTTCAGAAGTGAGGGTTTTAACTACTTCTGCGGCTTGTTTATCTTCTCCTGCTGAAGCAGATCCATTTCCATTTCCTTGATTAATCGGGATGATATTTGTAAACATTAATACTGCAATTATGAGAACGGCAACAACTCCACCCGATATTCCACCTAGAAAAAAATGGAGCATAGATTTATTGCTTGATTTATTATTGGCTGGAGTATTTTCATCGTGGTTGCTATAGTGATTCTGATGTATCAGTTCTTCGTTGCTTTGCTGATTAAAATCTTGATTTTGATTGGACTCTTGTGATCTATTGGATATTGTATATCCTGGCTGCTGATTATGATGTTCATTATTTTTATCATCCATTTCCATCACCCTTTATGACAGATTTTAATGACAGGCTACAAACAAACATCATTAGAGCGTCGAGGGGAGTCAGGGGGGACGCTCAAAGATGTCTGTTTGTAGCCTGGTATGCTAAATGGTCCCTTCATAAAGATGTAAATACGTAAATGAAGTTCCCATCATTACTTATAGTATACCCATTTCTTTGGGGAATCATTTGGTACAATTGTGGAAAAAATGTGTAAAGTATTATCTAATTTTATGTTTTTAGAAAGTGCAAATGTATATTCATGATACATCGCTTCATTGTCTTATTTAATTTAGCCAAAAATATAATTCTCGTATTGGTATACCCTTAAAAACAATAAATGAATCGTAAATATTCTATAAGTAGGGTTGTAATACGTTAAACGAATTAAACCACGATAAAGTAGAGTTTTGATACTCAGAAGGGCAATGGGATATGTGCTTGATAAACGCATCATTTTTATAATTTTTTTCAGGTTGTTTTATCTGAGGTTGCATACTAGTGTTACAATAACAGTGAATAGTTGAATTTGTGATTGGTGAGCAGAAATGTAATAGATCTAAATAATCGTTTATTTATGTGAAAATAGTAGTAAAGAAATAAGAGAAAAGGTGATTAAAATGAATCATCATATTGGAATAGTTGAAGACGATCCAAATATACGTAATATTGTATCTGCCTATTTAAAAAAAGAAGGATTTACGGTCACATTACTGGAATCTGCTGAAGAAGCATGGGAACTTTGGAAAACAGAACCTCCAGCCATGTGGATATTAGATATTATGCTTCCGGGAATGGACGGCTATGAGTTTTGTAAAAAGATTCGTATGGAAAGTGAAGTACCGATTATTATTATTTCAGCGAAGGATGAAGAAATTGACAAAATTCTTGGACTTGAGCTCGGGGGAGATGATTATTTAACTAAACCATTTAGTCCAAGAGAGCTAGTTGCTAGGGTAAAAAGATTATTTAAGCGATCCAGTATAAGTTTGGCGAATACTGAAGTAAATGATACTAGAGTGACTGTTGATGAATTGACGATTGATAAAGAAGAACGTCGTATTTTCTTTCGGGGGGAAGAATATGAAGTGACAACGAAAGAATTTGATATGTTACTTATTTTAGTGGAAAATGTGAATCGCGCCTTTTCAAGGGAGGAGCTATTAATTAAAATCTGGGGAGACAATTACTTCGGAAGCGATCGGGCGGTGGACGACCTCGTTAAACGAATTCGTAAAAAACTTCCTCATTTGCCTTTAGAAACAGTGTGGGGATATGGCTACCGGCTTCGAAATGAAGGAGAAGTTACATGAAGCTACAATCGCAATTAAATGCCGCTTTTACAGCTTTGCTATTCGTTATTATGGCTGTTACCGGGTATGTCATCTATTCCCTCATCTTGGATTTGCTCATCCAAGATGAACAGCGGCAGTTAAAACAAAAGGGTGATTTAATCGTTGATGTGTTAAATGATCAATATGAAAGTACAAGCGTAAGTAACTTAAATAAATTGTTAGAAGATCAAGGTTTACAAATGTTTATTTATGACAGAAATCAGCATGTAGCTGCATCGCCGACCCTTCCTGACAGTGTCGTTTCCGGTTTTTTTAAGAAAAATGATTTTGCCGATGCGGATAAAACATTATGGGAGTATAATGGTGCCAAGTTTGTCACTTCAAGGATTATTTTTACTCCTGAGAGTACAGGCGTTGAACTTATTCTTTTAACACCTTTAAGTGATTTAGAATTAGTCCAGCAAAGTTTTATCTTTCGCCTATTAATTGTGTTTTTCATAGGCGGTGCGATCGCGATTATTCTAAGTTATTTTTTAACTCGCAAGCTAGTGACCCCACTTTCGCAGCTGAAAAAGCAGTTAAAAAAGATAGAGAAACGGCAATTTCGTTCCATTAAGCGAATTAAAGCGACAGGTGAAATAAAGGAAGTGGAACAAAGTGTCTATGATATGGCGCAAGAGTTGGAAAGATATATTAACTCGCAACAAACCTTTTTTCAAAATGCCAGCCATGAGTTAAAGACCCCCCTTATGACAATTCAAGGTTATGCAGAGGGGATACGAGACCATATTTTTGATGCTAAAGAGGAAGAAAAAGGTCTTGACGTGATGGTGACAGAAGTAAAACGCTTGAAAAAAATTATTAACGAAATGATACTATTAGCTAAGTTAGATAGTGAACCAGACGTCTATACACCTGAAAAGATCCAGTTAAAACAAGTGATGGAGCAGGTAGTGGACCGGGCTCTCCCGATAGTAAATGAAAAGGGGATTGAGCTAAAGCATACGATACAAGGTTCCCCGGAAATAGTAGCAGATGGAGAAAAAATGCTACGAGCATTATTAAATTTAACATTTAATGCGATTCGCCATGCTCATGCAACAGTTCATTTCGATATTAAGAAAGAAAATAAAAAAATTCTCATCGTCATAGAAGATGATGGGGAAGGAGTATCTGAAAACTTAATTCCACATATTTTTCACCGGTTTGTAAAAGGGAAAGGTGGAGAAACAGGACTGGGGCTTGCAATTGCAAGAGCAATTATTGAACAGTCCAATGGAAAAATTTCTGTTCACCGGTCGAAATTAGGTGGAGCAAGGTTTGAAATTGTATTTACTCTAAAGTGATTATCCAAACTTATTTTTCGTTATTACTCTTTAGTTTTAAGGTTGTGAAAAGGCGAGAAAAAAGTGTAAGTTGACCCAAGAAACCCAATTCAAGAATCGATATTCATCAAAACGGTCTGAGTGGGAGAAAGAAGCATCTACATCGCCGATTAGATAGGACTGTAGGATGTGTGATCTCGGAAGACTTAACATGCAGGCAAAACATTCTTTCTTTTTCAAGGAACTTAAAGTTTTGTCCTTTGTTTTACTTCAATCAGTAGGAGATGGAAGGGAACTCCTACTGATTGAGTTCCATTTTTTTATTGTATAGGAACCTATAAAATGAGGTACTTGTGGATAACAAAATAACCAACTAGTCACGTCCGGCGCATGAGCCCAGCAACGATGCGACTTTAGAAATGCGCCCTACGATAAGGCCTCATCGGTTCGTCGCTAAGAGGAAGGCCGACGACTAAAAACGGGCTTGCCGCCTTGCCGCCCAGACGTCGGCATACCCCTGTTTTTAGTGGCATGATTCCTTTATCTCTTGATTCGTTCCATTCACTACGTTGCTAAACGAGCACTTGCGCCTTTGTTCTTTGGTCTTCTTTTCTATATTTTAAAAAAGAGTTTAGACAGGCTATAATTTCCCAGTTTGCATTTAATATCCATGTTTTTAGTTTTATTGACAGAATATGAGTCTATTGATAGTATATTGAATTATCGGAAATGATGGCGTTTTCTTTTTGGTCTCTTAGTTAGAAATCACATATAATGACGAATGATAATTTGAAAGGGTTTTATAGTGCCTGCTAATTGACAAATTATCGTAATCTTCAATTCTACTACTAATATTAAACATCAGAAAGAGGGTGAAATAGCTGTGAAGAAACGTCAATTTCTAGGGCTTATCCTTGGTCCGATTTTATTTGTAATCTTGTTTTTTTTACCCAATTTAACCGGGCTTGATGATTCTCCAAGGGCTGTCCTAGCAGTTACTGCATGGGTAGCATGCTGGTGGATAACAGAAGCAATTCCAATACCGGCAACATCTTTGCTTCCTATTTTTTTATTACCTATCACAGGTGGAGCAGAAGAAAAAACAGCTACCATGGCTTACGGCAACCCAATCGTTTTTATGTATATGGGTGGCTTTACAATTGCGCTTGCCATTGAAAAATGGAATCTCCATAAGCGAATTGCTATGACCATTATTTCCATGGTGGGTACAAGCAGTCAACGTATTATTCTAGGTGTATTGCTTGCCACAGCTCTTTTATCCATGTGGATTTCGAATGCGGCAACAGCTCTTATGATGTTACCAATCGCTTTAGCGTTAATAACAGAAGTAAAAGAAAATAACCTGCTTGATGAGAAATCATTGCATCATTTTGCAAAAGGCTTATTATTAACTGTAGCGTATGCTGCGTCCATTGGAGGACTAGCTACCCTAATTGGATCTGTACCAAATGCAGTTTTTGCCGGTGTTGCATCTAGTGTTCTCGATCAGCAAGTTACATTTACAGACTGGTTTTTATTTGGTTTTCCTCTTACGATTATTTTATTAGCAGCTTTATATTTTTATATAACTCGTATTCAATTCAAAGTAAACCAAACTGGAAATATCTCAGATGACTTTGCTAAGCAACAACTTAGAAAGCTTGGTCCCATGTCTTATGAGGAAAAAGCAGTGTTATTTATTTTTACGATTACCGGGGCGCTATGGATATCTTCTGGATTTCTACCAGAAGGCTTGCGCTTATCTGATACAAGTATTTCTATTATTGGAGCAACTGCTATGTTTTTATTGCCGAGCAAAAAAGAGACCGGGGAATTAATGCAATGGAAGGATATGAAAGATCTTCCTTGGGGACTGCTCCTTCTATTTGGTGGTGGGCTTTCGCTAGCAGCTGCTTTTGAAGAATCTGGTTTAACAGAATGGTTTGGAACATTGCTAAGTGCATTAGAATCACTTCCTTATCTACTTATACTAATAGTACTTGCTGCGATCGTACTATTTATGACCGAGATCATGTCAAATACAGCCGTATCAAATATGTTAATACCAATCAGTATTGGGCTTGCAATTGGCATCGGTGTTGATCCGTATGGTATTATGGCGGTCGTAGCTCTGTCGGCTTCTTGTGCATTCATGCTACCAATCTCTACACCTCCAAATGCAGCAGTGTTCAGTTCCGAATACTTAACAATAGATGACATGGTTAAAGCAGGTTTTTGGATGAACATTTTTGCAATTTTGGTAATAGTGGTATTTGTTTACTTCTGGCAGCCGATTGTATTAACCTTTTAACAAAACTAAATTATAGATTACTTGTTTCGTATTCGAGCACCAAAATAAAGCATAAGAAATAAGTGAAACATGAACTGGTGGATAGCATCGATTACGAGTAATCTTTGAGCTTGCATACCAAACCTTATAGTTTAATTCCTTTAAAAAATCGGCGAACCATTAATGTGGTTCTCCGATTTTTTCTAAATGTTTGCCTAGTAAGATGATGCTATCGAAAAAATAAACCATTGGCTATCATCTTAAATAAAGCATTTATGTATCTTCTGGGATCAAAATTTTACTTTATATGCACATCCATGTTATAATTGAATAGTTTTTCTAATGTGCTAGAAAGATGTTGTCGAACAAAAAAATGTATTCAGCATTAGAAAAACTTGGCTTGTCGCCAAGTCTTATGGCAGAAGCCTTTGTTTTTCTTATACTATAAACCAGAAAAATCTTATACTTTCCTATAGTGTAAAGAAAGGCTATCTTCAAGTATAAGTGGATGTTCAAAAAGTCTGGCGAAAATAAACGAATTCCAAGAAGTCTGGATGCTTGCTCCATGCTGAACAATTTTTTGTTGCAGGGTCCACCTTGAATTTATTCTTTTCCCTTGCTTTTTGGACGGTCACTATACGTGAGGTGAGACGCTTGCTTGAAAAGGAAAGCTTAGCAAACAGCCAAGAGTTTTCTCCTGCAAGAAAACAGCAATCTCAAACCGATAAATATGATATCCAAGATTCTGTTATTTAACAATTAGTAGGGATAAAGAAAGCTTGACGGATTGAAGTTTAATCTTATTATCCCTTAAAATAGAGGAGCGTACGTATGCAATTAAGAGAAGATATTCGCAACATTGCTATCATAGCCCATGTCGATCATGGGAAAACAACGTTAGTAGACCAAATGTTAAAGTATTCCGGAACGTTTCGTGAAAATGAACATGTTCATGAACGAGCGATGGATTCCGGAGATATTGAACGAGAACGAGGGATTACGATACTGGCTAAAAATACAGCCATTAAATATAAAGACACAGCCATTAATATTTTGGACACACCAGGCCACGCGGATTTCGGTGGAGAAGTGGAACGAATTATGAAAATGGTGGATGGGGTAGCGTTAGTAGTCGATGCTTATGAAGGGACGATGCCACAAACACGTTTTGTACTAAAAAAAGCCCTTGAACAGAAATTAACCCCAATGGTCGTTTTAAATAAAATTGACCGCCCGAATGCAAGACCAACTGAAGTAGTAGATGAAGTATTAGATTTATTCATAGAATTAGGAGCAGATGATGAGCAGTTGGAATTTCCGGTTGTCTATGCTTCCGCTTTAAACGGAACTTCTGGATACAAAGCTAACGAGCAGGAAGAAACGATGGATCCTGTGTTTCAGACGATACTCGAACATATTCCTGCACCAATCGATAACAGGGAAGAACCATTGCAATTCCAAATTACGTTATTAGATTACAATGACTATGTAGGCAGAATCGGTATTGGCAGAGTAGTACGGGGTACGATGAAAGTTGGCCAGCAGGTTGTTATTTTGAAAAAAGATGGAACACAAAAGTCATTCCGTATTACGAAACTGTTTGGATTTATCGGTTTAAAACGAATTGAAATTCAAGAAGCTGTATCTGGTGATGTAGTGGCTGTTGCTGGGTTAGAAGATATTAATGTAGGAGAAACGGTCTGTCCTCAAGATCATCCAGAAAGTCTTCCATGGTTACGGATTGATGAACCCACACTGCAAATGACGTTCCTTGTAAATAATAGTCCGTTTGCAGGTAAAGAAGGAAAGTTTGTTACCGCTAGAAAAATTGAAGAACGCTTGCTGAAGCAATTGGAAACAGATGTTAGTCTTCGCGTTGACCCGACTGATTCACCTGATGCATGGATTGTTTCTGGGCGAGGGGAGCTGCATTTATCGATTCTGATTGAGAATATGCGCCGAGAAGGCTTTGAATTGCAGTTATCGAAACCACAAGTCATTATAAAAGAAATAGATGGTGTAAAATGTGAACCAGTAGAAAGGGTTCAAGTAGATGTTCCGGAAGAATATACAGGTGCCATTATGGAATCGCTTGGTTCAAGAAAAGGCGAAATGCTGGATATGGCAAATCAAGGAAATGGACAAGTACGCTTAGAGTTTAAAGTTCCATCTCGTGGATTGTTGGGATATGCTACCGAATTTATGTCGCAAACACGTGGCTATGGTATCTTGAACCATACCTTTGAAGGATACGAGCCGGTAATTAAAGGTCAGGTTGGCGGAAGAAGAGAAGGGGTACTTGTTGCTCTAGAAAATGGGAAGACGTCGACCTACGGGATTATGCAATTGGAAGATCGCGGCGTTATCTTTGTTACACCTGGAACAGAAGTGTATGCGGGTATGATTGTAGGCGAACATAATCGTGATAATGATCTTACGGTAAACATTACAAAAGAAAAGCATTTAACAAATGTTCGCTCTGCAACGAAAGATCAAACAATAACAATCCGTAAATCGCGTAATATGTCTTTGGAAGAGGCATTACAATATTTAAATGAAGATGAGTATTGCGAAGTAACACCCGAATCTATTCGCTTACGTAAAAAAATTCTTAATAAGAATGAACGCGAAAAAGCAGCGAAAAGAAATAAATAAATGGTTATAAAAAATCATTTTTCTGGAATAGATACATGTAAAAAACACCGAAAAAAGAACCCTTTCTTCGGTGTTTTTTTACAAAAATACAAAAGTATAAATTTAGGCGCTTAAAAAGGGTGGAGTTACCTGCGTCTTCTCCATTTCGTTATCTATGAGGTAAGGGGATTTGAGCTAAAACTAAAATAGCTTCCGAATAAAGGTATGAGTTTCTTTTGCTCATAAATAATTGAAACATATTTTGTTTATACTTGTAGGTTTATCCTGTATATAAGGTTCTGTAAGGATCTTGCTTTAGGAGTTGGATAATCTGAACAGCAACAAGTCTAAGTGGGGAGATAACAGCACCTAAATACCCTATTTCGTAAGCTGCTTTTAAGTCATCCCATTATGTTACTAACAATCAGTGGTGGATGAATGAAAACCCTATTGATTGAAGATTTACTTTATGGATACAGAACAGTAAGATGCTATAAAGAAGGGGGTTAAGATAATGAAGAGATTATGGAAACGCGTCCGTTTTTTGTTTACGTTCCACCGATCAATTCCTTTCTTTAAGGATTTTTTTACTTCGAAAGATGTAGCCAACACTAAAAAACTTTTCTTTGTATTGCTGATATTAGGATATTTTATTTTTCCATTTGATATGATTCCAGATGTTATATTAGGGTTCGGGTTAATTGATGATGTGTCGATTGCCGTTTTTCTGTTACAATGGATGGTTAAAATGGCGCCAGAAGCAATTAAGGAAAAATATTCATTCTAGAATAGTTGCACATTTCTTGTAATCGATTCATTGACAAAAAAGCAGACTTCTTCATATAAACGTCTGCTTTTTTGACTGGTTTGAAAATTATAAAATTCTCATTAACACATTCACTATATTCATCTCTTGTTTGTATACTAGTAAGTGAGTGAGTGTTTGAATTTTTCTTCTTTATCCCGTACATTAAGTTGCTGTAAGACTCCCACTTCAGGAGTTGGATACTGCACTACAGCCTAAGTCTAAGTGGGAGATAACAGCATCTAAAATGCTCTACTTCTTAACAGGCCTTTAGGTTATACCATTTCGGTATAACAATTGGTGGTGGATGAATGAAAACCCCCACTGATTGAAGATTCACTTTATGATATGCTGTATTATTCGTGGCTTTCTTCATCATCGTTAGGTATGTATTTTGTAGAATAGGCAGCACATATAAGAAAAATAAACGAAAGCCCCCACGAAACAACACCACTCCACTGCGTGTTTGTTCTTAAACCAACTACTAATATAACTGCACTTAAGCCAATAAATAATACTGTTAAGTAACGCTTCACGAACAACACCTCGAATGCAAACTTCAGTCTATTTTATCCCGTATATAAGTTTTATAAGGTCTTCCATTTAAGAATGGAAACAAACCTAAGTGGGATATAAGCGAGCATCTAAACGCTCCATTCGTCCAGTTTAGGTCATCCCATTACGGTAATAACAACAGCGGGGATAAAAGCCCCCTCTCACCTGATTGAAGAATTCATTTTATACTAGTTATGTATGTGGAACTAGGAATTAATCCCTCCATCCTTCTTGAGTAGGAAGAAAAGTGCTACTGCAACGCTAATCTCATGAATATCTGGTCCCTTAAACATCCATTATAATAGATACTTAGCAAAAATAGCATTTATATGTATATTGTAGCACGGAAAAATCGACAATGAATAGGGGGACAAGCCAGTATAGTGCTGCAAGATGCGAATTTGATTGTATCCATGTTGAATACGAAAGTGTTTAATAACAAGAATATGAGATCTAAATAACTGGTTCGAAGATGCAAACTAGCGTTGGTAAGATTCAATTATGCATAGTTGAGAGAAGAAAGCTTCTCTTGAGGAACATTTTTAACCATTAATAAAATATTCATTGAAGCCATAAATAATCCCATATCATTGATATGGGATTATAAATTTGTCTCAAATTATCTAGCACAATTATTTAATTAGGATTATTGACCAGCAACGTCGCGCTTTGTGAAAACAATCCATGACAATAACATGAAAATGGCGTAATATACAACTAATACAGTTATAGAAAAGCCCATCGTATTATCTTCAAGCATTAGAAAGTTTCCATCCATATATTGACTTAAGTCCGTGTGAGCGAACAAAATATATTTAGCCCATTCTTTATCAGCAAAGAATGTAACAATAGAGCTACCGCCCATCATTAGGAAGATAGCAATACCAATTGCTAATGAACTATTACGGAAGACAGCAGAGATCATAAACGCAAACGTAGCCATCATTACAAGGTTCACAAGTTTGAAACCAAAGCTAGTAAATACATTAGCTACTAGTGATACAGTTTTAAAACCATCTTCTCCTTCCACAACAATAGAAGGGTTCAAGTCGCCAATACCAAAGAAGATTGCTCCAAAAATCCACATTAAAACGAGTGTAAATATGGCTGTATAAAGGGCGAATAGTAAGACGGTAATATATTTGGATAATAAGATGCCACTTCTGCTAATTGGACGAATTAATAATAATTTAATCGTACCCCATCTGAACTCATTGGCAACTATTCCTGCTGCAATAATAATGGTTAATAAACTAACAATTGATAGAAAATTTATGTTTTCTTCAACAAAAGTCCAAGCTGTATAAGGGGCAGGTTGAATATCATTTTCCAAGTAATAATTATTTTTGGCAATAAGGGAATTGTTGTAGTCTTCAAAACCTTCCACTTCTTCCATTTCTTTCTGCAGTTCTTTATTTTCTTCTTCCAATACTTGGCGCCAATCGTCACCTTGGTAGTCCTTCTTTAGACCATCAAAGCTATTGGTTAAAAGAGCATTACCAAATATAAGCACGGCTAAGATAATATACATGATCCATGTTGATTTACGAATAAAGATTTTCCCTTGTTCATTTTGAATTAGTTTTAACATTCTACTCAATCGTATTCTCTCCAATCAGTTCAAAGAATTGATCTTCTAGTGTACCTTTTGCAACATTGACTTGATAAATCTGACATTCATTTTCTACTAATTTTTTAATAATTTCCGGAACTTGCTCTTTTTTACAGCGGAAAGATAAATTACCATCAAGCTCAACGGATTCCAGCTGGAAATCTTCATTTAAGATTTTCATTGCCTTATCCATTGGTATAACCTCAGCATGGTGAATTACTTCTTCTTCTTTTGTTTCTTCACCGACGTTTTGAATTTTAATGATTTCTCCGTTTTTAATTACGCCAATTCGGTCACACATTTGTTCAATCTCAGAAAGCAAGTGACTGGAGATGATAATAGCAACATTTTCTTCTTTTGCTAGCTTCCGAATATGGTCGCGAATTTCGCGAATTCCAGCTGGGTCTAATCCGTTTGTTGGTTCGTCTAATATTAATACAGATGGATTATGTAAGAGTGCCTGAGCAATTCCAAGCCGTTGACGCATTCCTAATGAATATCTTCCAACCTTTTCATTAATTGCTTTTTCAAGACCAATGAGCTTGACGACTTCATGTATTCGTTCTGTTGTTACTCCTGGCATCATCCGGGCGTAGTGTTTTAAGTTTTGCCAACCAGTTAAAAACGGGTACATTTCTGGGTTTTCGACAATGGCGCCAACTTCGCGCACAGCATGTTTAAAATTGCTTTTAATGCTGTTTCCCTGGATAATGACATCTCCTTCTGTTATGCTCATTAATCCAACCATCATACGGATGGTGGTCGTTTTACCAGCCCCATTTGGCCCAATAAATCCAAACACTTCTCCTTTAGGGATGGAAAAGGACAAGCCTTTAATAATTTCTTTTTTGCCAATTTTCTTTTTTAAATTGACTAATTCCATTGCAGCTGAAGACATTATGTAACCTCCAATTAAATTGATTAATAGTACTACGGTAGAAGTGACAAATTTGTTTCAAAAAACCCCCAATTTGCTCAAAAAGTAGTTGAACAAATTGGGGAACATGTAAAAAAGTTTAATTTTTTAGGTCAGGATTATTGTATTTTGCTTCTTTTACGCGTGGCTGCCGATATCCGCCAGCGATGTCAGCTTGTTTGAAGTCTTTGCCATAGTGGATTTCTTGCGCATCTGTCAGCTGTTTGTTTTTAGTTGGTTGATACTGCGTTTTTCGCATGTAAAAAATCCTTTCTTTAGATGTTGTTCAAAAATAGACATAGCGTCTTTGTTTTATTCATGTATCTAAGCTGTTGTTCAGCTCCTAGGGGGTCTTTTTTGAACTTATATATAGCCATTCCCTCTTACGAAAAAAATCAAACATGAAAAGATAATATGCGTTATAATGTGGTAAGAATGTAAGCTGAGCCTTAACGGTGATCACGTTATAATCAAACTTTTGAAGAGAAAAATATAAACAGCTAGAGTTATGCAAAAGGAGCAGAAGAAATGAACCGACATTTTATTGCAGTTATATGTATCATCTTGATCGGCTTTAGTATGCTTGTAGGGTGTAGTAATAATTCGACAAAAGAACCAAAACGGCATGAGGTAAGAGAAACAACTGTAGATGAAAAAGAACCCCCTAAACAGGAAATCACCATTGCTGCAATTGGGGATATGCTTATTCATAGCCAAGTTTATGAAGATGCAAAAACAGAAACTGGTTATAATTTTACTCCAATGCTTAAAGAAGTGAAACCGTATTTGGAGGAAGCAACGGTTACAGTTGCAAACCAGGAAACGATGATAGGGGGAGAGGAGCTGGGCTTGTCCTCGTATCCAGCCTTCAACAGCCCATTCGCTGTAGGTGACGCTTTAAAAGCTGCTGGAGTTGATGTAGTAACGATAGCGAACAACCATACGCTTGATAGAGGAGAAAAAGCTATTCAACGAGCAATAGAGCATTGGGAACAGATTGATATGATGTATACAGGAGCTTATAAAAACGAAGCAGACCAAGCTACTTTGCGAGTTTATCGAACTAAGGAAGGCATTGATGTAGCATTTCTTGCATACACATATGGAACGAATGGAATCCCTGTTCCTGAAGGGAAGCCCTATTTAGTAAATTTAATAAACAAGGAGCGGATGGCTACAGAAATAAAAAAAGCGAAACAGCAAGCAGATGTTGTCATTCTTAATTTGCATTTTGGCACTGAATATCAAATGTTACCAAATAAGGAACAAAAGGATTTAGCGCAATTTGCGGCTGATCAAGGTGTTCATGCAGTAATCGGACATCATCCACATGTGCTGCAACCTGTAGCATGGGTAAAAGGGAAAAAAGGGAATCGGACCTTTGTTGCTTATTCTTTAGGAAACTTCTTATCAGGTCAAGATGAACTCTATCGACGATTTGGCGGTATATTGAAGTTTACCATAACGAAAAATGAGAATGAAGAAATCAAACTTGAGAAGCCAGCATTTTTGCCGACATTTGTTAAATATAAGAATGAAGCCGATTATCAAGTCATTCCATTAAAAAATATAACCAATAATGATTTAAATGGTGCGAAAAACTATTATAAAGAGATAACAGCGCATATGAAGAAATGGTTGCCAGAATTAGAGATTATGGAACCGTAAACGGAAGGGGATAAGAGACCAGCTTATTTCACGATTAAAGGACGCTCAGTCTTTCTTCGTAAGATAAGAAAGCATAGAATGAGGTGCTTGATAATAACGAAATAACCGAATAGCCACGTTCGGCGCAAGCGCCAGCAACGTTGCGACTTTAGAAATGCGCCCTCCAATAAGTCAGCATCGGTCATGTCGAAAGGAGCTGCTAGGTCACATAGCAGCTCCTTTTCATTTCAAAGAGAAAAATAACTTACCCGTGTTGTTCTTTTCTTTTTATCAGATAAGCAATAAAATAAAAAATAAGAGAAAAGCCAATAAATACAGCTGTTGGAATCTGCATTACCGGTCCAAATCTTGGTGTGAATCGCATAATAACAACAAATAATGTAATAAACGCTGACAATCCGAGCCAAGCTTGGATAAATTCGATCCACTTATTGGTCTGTTTTCCGGCAAACGTGGATCGTTTTAACCACCAGAAGACGGTTTTAATAAATAGATAGAGGATAATGAGATAGCATACCAACATTACAAATATGGATGCTGGATAAAATGAACTTACTGCTGCTCCAATCTGAAAGAAATAATACATTGTTAAGCCAATAATTCCATAGATAAGGCTCAAAAAACCGATTGTCTGGAAAGAAATTTGAGCTACGAACAATAAACGGGGCTTTTGTTTTTCTTTCGGGAGTTCTTGAATGAGCTCCTCGCAATACGCTTTTGGGTTCGACCCAAAAATATCGGTTGCATTTTTACCTTCTGACTGTGCTTGCAGTAAATGTTCTAATAGTTCCAAAAGCAGTTCCTCTGTCTGTTGTTCTGACTTATTACTAGCCGAACGGATATAAATAAGCATGTTTTCATAATAAGCCAAATTTGCTTCATTTAAATGTGTACGCTTTTCGTTATTTAATTCAATTAGTGCACTTGCATTCATACATCATAACCTCCTTGGTTGACAATTTTATCAACGGGATTTTTGATTGCGTCCCATTGTAAATAAAATTCCTTTAGCGCTTCGTTTCCGTCTTCGGTTAATTGGTAATATTTTCGTTTTGGTCCAGATTCTGATTTCTTCATTTCACCGATAATTAATTTTTCCTTTTGTAATCGCAACAGGATAGGATAAATGGAACCCTCACTAATGTTTTCCAGACCATATTCCTTTAAAATAACGGAAATTTCATAACCGTATGTAGGTTGTTGCTGAATGATGGATAAAATACATCCTTCTAAAATCCCTTTTAACATTTGACTACGCAAAGACATAATCTTAACCTACCTTGTATAACATGATAGTGAATTTTAAATTAGCTACCTTGTTATACAAAGTAGCTTATACAAATACTTTACAATTTTTTTCTATAAAACACAAGCATTTTTTGGTATGATAATTTTATCCGTGTTTACATGAACGAGTAATTTTTAAAAATAAACTAGTAGCATATGCGTTAGGCAAAACGAATAGGTTTTTTACCGGATAAATGTGAAGTAGATTGTAATACGAAAAGGTTTATATACTGCTTGCTTGCACTTGCGAGTTTAGTAGAAAAATTGATGAAGTATGAAAGGTGATAAAACAACATGGAATGGAAAAATATTTATAGAGGTATGCTAATGGGAGCAAGTGATGTGATCCCGGGTGTAAGCGGGGGGACCATTGCAGTATTATTAGGTATATATGACCGATTAATTGCAGCGATAAATGGATTTTTAAGCAAGGATTGGAAGAAACAACTAGGCTTTTTAGTCCCATTGGGAATAGGCGTTGTTATTGCAATATTGTTATTGAGTCATGCAATTGAATGGTTATTTGCACATTATCCTGGACCAACGCAGTTCTTTTTTTTAGGGTTAATTATTGGGATATTGCCTTATTTGTTTTATAAAGCAAATGCTAGAAAAACATTTAAAGCAAATCATATTTTGTTATTAGTGATAGGGATGGTTCTCGTTGGCTCCATGTTATTTTTAAATGAAGGAGAGCCAAAAGTGATTACCGAAATGGACATGTCCACTTATTTATTGCTGTTTGGTTCAGGGGTTATTGCTAGTGCCGCTATGATATTGCCAGGCATTAGCGGTTCATTTTTGCTACTTATTATTGGCGTTTATCCTACCGTTATTAGTGCCGTTAGTAATTTTCGCTTAGATGTTATAGCTGTTACCGGAGTAGGTATTGTTATTGGGCTTGTATTCATGAGTAAAGTCGTTAATTTCTTTTTAACCCGTTATACAACAGCTACATTAGCGATAATTATTGGGATGGTTATTGGTTCCATTTTTGTCGTGTTCCCAGGCTGGCCTGCCTCATTTAATCTAGGCTTACTTAGTATTGCGGCTTTTGCTGCTGGACTTGCTGCTGCTTACATATTAGGAAGGGTTGAATATGTCTAAAAGCGTAAGCAGATAATAAGACAAATGTGACAAGAATCACTACAATAAAGGGAAACTTCATCTAATTAGAATGTTAGTATCGCAAGAGTATGATAGAAAGACCTTTGAAGAATTGGGTATGGGAGTAGTGTTAACTCCCTTTAGGTCTAAGCGGGAGATTTATCATGGTACATTAGGTGCGGGAAAAACATTGGTTATGGAAGGAGAAAGAGCATGGAACGTCTAACAACAGAAGCAGCTTTTCATGAAGCAATCAAAAGTGACAAACCTGTAATTATTAAATTTTTTGCTGATTGGTGTCCAGATTGCAAGCGATTGGACATGTTTATTGGCGACATTGTGGATGAATTTAAACAATATCAATGGTATGAAATCAACAGCGATGAAGTAAAAGGAATTGCAGAAAAATATGATGTCATGGGAATTCCAAGTATACTCCTATTTCAAAATGGGGAGAAAATAGCACATCAGCATAGTGCTTATACGAAAACGCCGGAATCTGTCAGTGAATTTCTTCATCAACAACTAGGCTAATCAAAGTGGAGGCTATTGCAAATGGACAATAGCCTCTTTTTTAATCTGTGTAGTGATAAAATGCTCCAATTGAAGAAAAGAGTTTTTCTTTGTTGATTGGATGAATAAGTAGCAGAATTTAACATTTATTAACGTAACGCAAAAGATAACGTGCTATGTTCATTTAAAAGCAATTCTGTATTGGCTAACGTTAATGTTGGTTCAGCCGCAAGTTTATAATGAGAAGAAATGAGATGTACGGGTAAGTTTGTCTTTACTTGGGCAATGATTTGGCTATTTATAAATGATTTATTCTTTGCTACATGATACCCTTCTCCCCACTCGATAAGGAACGGAAGCGGGCGCTTCCCCTGAGGAAACAACATTTTCCAAGTCAGGTTACTGCCATCAGGTCTGTGCCGTTTTCCCGGTATAGGTCCTATAGCTGGGATAGAGGCTTGTTCGAAATACTGAATGAGCTGTTCCATGTGGCTGGTGCGGAATGCAAATTGTATAGGACCTTCTTCACCTGCACGGAGCGACTGAACGAGCTGGTGGATTAGTGGATTACTGGCTTCATTCGCTATTTCCTCATCAAAGATACCGAGCCACTCCACATAGCAATCATTAGAAAAATAAGCTAGGTGATTAAACGTCCCCCAATTTTTATGCTTTCCTCCTGAAATAGTCTGTACGTTATGTTGAAGGGAAAATTGCTTTGCTGCTTCTTGAGGATCTTTGGCTGCGATAACAATATGATCTAATGCGAGCATGAAAATACCTCCTCTTGATTACCAGATTGGCGTTACAAGCGTTGCCGTTGCATTTCTTATTAGGTCATTGAATATTCTCTATAACTAAGTATAATAGAAAAAAATATACCATAAAAGGAGGAGTAGCCGTGGGCTATCCAGTATTAAAGGAATTCCCACATGAAATTCATACAAAAAAGGTTACTGATTCGTTTACCACTTCCAGGGGATGGAAAAGCTGTTCATGAAGCTATTCAGTTGAGACAATCAGAACTAAAACAATGGCTTCCCTTTGCTCAAAACGAACAAACATTAGAAGAAACGGAAGCAAACGTTCGCGAAGCACAGATTCAATTTCTACAAAAAGAAGATTTGCGCTTTCATATATTTGATAAACATACCAAAGCTTTTCTCGGCTGCACAGGGTTGCATCGTATTAATTGGAAAGGACCCAAATTTGAAATTGAATACTGGGTGGATACAAGACAGCAAGGAAAAGGAATTATTTCCGAGGCAGTAGAAGCTCTGACCAAATTTGCTTTTGAGGAATTGGGAGCGAAGCGCGTAGAAATACGCTGTGATGAAGAGAATTATCGTAGTCGGGCAATTCCTAAAAAATTAGGCTTCGAATTAGAAGGTATTCATTACCATGATTCCAGAAGCGTAGACGGGCTGAGCTTACGTAATACTTGTGTGATGCTAAATTAAATTATTAGCAGACGATTTGGCTATCCTTTGATATGTTAAAAGAAAGAATAATCATTAGAAGAATTTTGTTCTATGTAAAAAGGGTGGGTGTACTGAGCGTAAAAGTCGCGCATCGAAGCGAGAACATTGGAATAATGAAAAGCAGGTGTAAAAATGGAAAAGCCACGTATATTAATTGTTGAAGATGAAAAAAAGTTAAGTAGGGTTCTACAATTAGAATTGGAGTATGAAAATTACGCAACGGAAGTAGCTTTTGATGGGAAAGAAGCTTTAACACAAATAGAACAAAATGAATGGGACTTAGTATTGCTTGATATTATGCTACCAGAATTAAGTGGTTTGGAAGTATTGCGCAGAGTGAGAAGGTCAGATGAAACGACCCCGATCTTGCTATTGACCGCCAGGGATCAAGTGCATGATAAAGTCAGTGGTCTGGATCTCGGAGCAAATGATTATATTACCAAACCATTTCAGATTGAGGAATTATTAGCGCGGATTCGCGTACATTTACGTAATCCGATTAAAAAGCAAGTAGAAGATGAGAATATTGGCATTGGCGACTTATATGTACACGTAAAAAGCAGAGAAGTGAAGCGAGGAGAGAAACAAATCGAGTTAACACCACGAGAATTTGATTTGCTAGTCTGCTTATTAAAGAATAAAAATATTGTATTGACCCGTGAGAAACTAATTGAACAAGTGTGGGGCTTTGATTATTATGGAGATACGAATGTAGTAGATGTTTACATCCGTTACTTACGGCAAAAAATAGATAAGGGATACGAACGAGCGTATATCCGAACCGTTCGTGGTGTAGGCTATACGATAAAGGATTTGGACACATGAAACTAAGGACAAAAATCCAACTATTTTCCGGCATATTTATGCTCATTCTTACTTTAATCATAAATACAGCTATTTATATGTTATTTTATAAAGTATCTGCAGATGGACAGTTACAGGATCTGGCTGATCAAACAGAGCGTTTAGTGAAAGTCATGAATGATCAACCAGATGTTATTTCCAACGAGTTATTTCGATCTTTTTCACCACCTGAAGGAATGATAAGGGTGGTAGATCAAGATGGTACTATATTTTTTTCTGCCCAACAAGCGGCCCAATACGATATTCCACTTGAATTTAGTTCCAACGAATCCCAAAATGTCATCCAACAGGATAGTGAACCAGCTGTTGCTGTTATATCGAAGCCGATTATATGGGGGGCAGGTGAGCGAGCAGGGGAAGTTGTGACGATCCAAGTTTCCAATCAATTAACAAATTTGGATAGTACGATGAAAACTTTATTTACCGTACTTTTGATTGCAACCATTTTTATGTTAGTGCCCATTATTATCGGTGGAAATGTGTTGAGTCGTTTTTTATTAAATCCAATAAAATCATTAATTCAAACGATGCGGGAAAATATGAAAGAAGCCAATTGGAAAAAGATTCATGTTCAGAATCGGTCCAAAGATGAACTATTTGAAATGGAAAAGACATTTAATGAAATGATGGATCATTTAAAAGATAACTTTGAGAGACAAGAGACGTTTGTATCAGACGCTTCCCATGAATTAAAGACACCTATTTCGATTGTGAAAAGTTATGCACAGCTTTTGGAACGAAGAGGGATTGATAATCCACATCTTGTTAAAGAGTCGATTGAAGCAATTCATTCCGAAGCAGATCGAATGGGAAAATTAGTTGAACAAATGTTGGCTTTAGCAAAAAACAAACATCATGCTTTGATGGAACAGGTGGATATAGTTGCTTTAATAGAAGAAACAGTAACGACGTTCCAAAGAGCGTATACAAGAGAGATTATATTTACTAACCATGCAGTGGATGCTGTGATCCTTTCAGGAAATCGAGATCAGTTGGAGCAGGTTATTTATATTTTGATTGACAATGCATTGAAATATAGCGAAGAGCGCGTTGAAGTTGACTTTGATGTGTGGGATAAGCTAGCAATAATAAAGGTTCGTGATTATGGTGCTGGTATACCAGAGTCAGAACAGGCGCGGATTTTTGATCGATTTTACCGTGTCGATAAGGCAAGAAGTCGAGATACTGGTGGAACAGGGTTAGGTTTATCTATCGCTAAGGCAATTGTAAAAGAACATCAAGGTGAACTCACAGTTCAGAGTACAGTTGGAGAGGGATCAACGTTTACCGTAAAATTTCCCATTTAAAAGCGTGACTCACAAAGAATTAATAAACACTTAACGCCCATCGGAGGAAATGGAAAGTAATATTAGCGATTTTTTCAAGAATTAATGGTGGAAAGTTCTAACTAGCTTCTATATGAGAGGTTTAAAAAATACAGAAGCAATGTCAATTATCGAGTTGTGCTCATTTGTTTTTCTATAAAATCTATGTTAGTGCATGTTCAAAAGAGGGTAAAAAGTATCGAGGTTGGATATGATCGCGGGCGTCCTTGAAAAAGAAAAAAACACTTTTCCTTACGTACGATGTATTGCTGGCGGAGCCTTCCATGTCCTGTTGTAACGTCGACACTAGCGCGTCTGGGGCGACTGAGTTCGGCGGCGAAGTTTCAAGTAGCGGGCTTGTGCGTGTTACTGACTACGCTCGTCACAGGACAAGGGCGGTTTTTAGTAGAAGATCCTATGTGCAAAACTAATACAGGAGCATTATTGAAGCTTCCACGAAACACATTCTTACGCAGGAAAAGGGGGAACCCCTTTTCCATAAGATAAGAAAGCATAAAATGAGGTGCTTGTGGATAACGAAATAACTGAATAGCCACGTCCAGCGCATGAGCCCAGCAACGATGCGACTTTAGAAATGCGCTCTACGATAAGGCATCATCGATTCGTCACAAAGAGGAAGGCCGACTAAAAACGGGCTTGCCGCTCAGGCGTCGGCATACCCCTGTTTTTAGTGGCATGATTCCTTTATCTTTAGTTGATTCGTTCCATTCGCTACGTTGCTAAACGGGTGCCCCGAGCCTTTGTTCCACTATAGGAAAGTATAAGATTTTTTTGGTTTATAGTATAAGAAAAACAAAGGCTTCCGCCATAAGACTTGGCGACAAGCCAAGTTTTTCTAAAGGAACGTAGAAACGAGTCAACGAAGAAATTTGATGTGTGGCGTTTTTAGTGCACTCTTTGAAGAACTAACTACTCTTAGCGAATTCTAATGTAACTAACAGGATATTCTCAGCTTCATGAAGTATCTTAAAGTAAAATGGGAAGGGAGGGTTGGCTGTGAGCAAGAAAAAGCTTTGGATTTTAACAGCAAGTGTCGTAGCCCTAGCATTCATTGGTTTTGGTGTTTTTTACTTTGGAGGTACAGCTTCAAAAGCCGCCATTACTAAAGTTGAGGCTGAAAAAATTATCTCAAGCCAATACCCTGGAACAATAGATGGAGATATCCAAAAGGACCAAAACGACAACAACTATATAGCCAGTATAGAACATCAAGGAACGCAGTATGAGATAAAGATTCATGGAAAAACGGGAGATGTTATAGAATTAAAAGAGCTCTCTTCAGTGAATAAAGAAGATCAGCATGTGTCTGAAAAGCAAGGAAAAGAAGATGCAAAAGGAACGGATAACAAGGAATCGCCTCGTACTTCAAAAGAAAATTCAAAAAAGAACGCGGAAAAAAAAGTGGTGATCAACGAAGAAAAGGCAACAGAATTGGCTTTAGAGAAATTTGCCGGATCTCTTGATGAATTGGAACTAGATGAAGATGATGGCAGGTTGGTGTATGAAGTGAAAATTGTAAATGGAGAAGATGAAGCCGAAATAACCATTGATGCTTTTACAGGTGAAATATTGTTTACAGAGATTGAGCGAGAAGACTAACTTAGAATAAAACTAAATGCCCAAATTTCTACAAAAAAATTAACTACGAAAATCATAACTAATCTGCATGCTGATATGCTCTCCTTAAGATAGACAGGTAAAAAATAAAAATCTGTTCACCTTAAGGGGAGTTTTTATGTCTAATCGATCTTCTATTGAATTTAAACTGAAAGTAAACAATGCTTATAAGCAGGAAAATTTATACTTTGAGGGAATTATGTTCAAACAGTATGTGTTTAGAAACGAGCATGTGCAATATCAAGTAACTTTCATTCACTAATAGTATTTGACCAAGCTAGAGCAAATTCTGCAGTGTATGCAAGTCCTTAACATGAGTTTACTATCCATGATATAGGAGTTTTCTCAGCAAATTCTCATCTTGTTCACAAGAATCTCTTATTCCTTATGGTTATGATAGAACTAACAACAAACAAGGAGTGAAGGGAAATGAATAAAAAGAAATTAGGAATTATCATTGGAACAATTGCAGGTGCAGCAATCTTAGGTTCTGGAGTTTATTATTCTAATGCAGATGAGGCGAATCCGAAACTAGATGGTGATAAAATCAAGAGTATGGTGCAAGAACAGTATGAGGGACAGATTACTGAATTCGAATTAGACACAGATCTAAACAAAGCGGTATATGAAGTCGAAGTGCAAAATAAAACAACGGAATATGATTTAACACTTGATGGCGATACTGGTGAAGTCTTAAAAGAAAACAAAAAGGAAATCAAGCAAACTGATAACAACAATGATGATATAGAACAAGTAAATGTTGCAAAAGAAGAACTTATTTCTATGGAAGAAGCAAAAAATATCGCTAAAAAGCAATTTAAAGGAGAAGTTATCAGTATTGAGTTAGATGAAGACGACAATCAATTCGTTTATGAATTAGAGCTTAGAAATGGACAGAAAGAAGCGGAATTTGAGATTCATGCCAAAAACGGAGATATTCTTAAGCAAGAAATTGAAACGGAAAATGATGATGACTAAAAAGTTTGAACGTTCTATGACTCATTTGCAGAAAATGTGCTAACATTATTACTCAAATTGGTCTACTCAATAGAAGTGTTGCCGCAGCTTTAAAATAACCTAACAGAAACCTAAGCAAATGGTGCTTGGGTTTTGCTGAAAAATAAGAAACCAGCAGGCTCGGGTATTTCGAGCCACCATCTATACATGAAAAAACCTTTTTATAATGTTTAGATTCTTAAAATACTGTCTAAATAAATGAGTTAGATAAGTTAAATAGAGTTGCTTTTTCATACAAAAGTAGAAAATGAGGTGCTTGTGGATAACGAAATAACCGAATAGCCACGTCCAGCTCCATATCAACCACTGAAGGCGTGACATCCAGAAAAAGCGCTTTTCTTTTTCAAGGAGAATGAAAGCTAAAGCTACATCAGGGCGCATCGCATGCAGAAAAACGTTTTTTTCAAGGGGGCGTGAGATGTTAGCTTTTTATCAGCAGGAGGTGGAGCAAAACTCCTGCTGATAAAGTTTCACATTATTCTGCGATCACCTTGAAGTTTTTGGTTACAGTTGCCTCGATAGTTGAATATCTTTCAAAATACTCTCTGATCAACTCCACAGCATCCTTTTGAATTTCTTTGACAACAGGTTTATTTTGAAACATCGTATAATCCCCTCCGCCATTAGCTCTGTAGTTATTTAACACGACATGATATTTGCCTTCTTTAGAAATGGGTTGTCCGTGGTAGCGTAATTCTTTCACTCTTTCTCCAATCGGTTTGGCCACATTGATCGTGTATGTAATCCCTTCCCACATATCATAGTTATAGTGCTGTGGTTTCGGCTTTTCAAACGCAGGATTAACCATAATGGAGCCAGACTCATCTAGTGTGAAATAAGCAGCACTTTTTTCTAATGCTGCTTTTATATCCTTGCCTTGCAATTCCAAAACGACCAATGTATTTGGATACATATAATTTGCTACGACATCTCGCATCGTAACGGTTGATGTAAATCCTTTGGAAGTATTGTTTAACAGTGCAGTAACAGAAATATCTGCGCCACTTGCTTCCATTTGTACTTTTTGAATGAATTCAATAAAAGGGTGCTTGTCGATACGGACTTGAAATGGATCATCAATTGTCATCTCGCCTTTAATATACCCTATCGGCTGATCGAGCCATTGTTGGGTTGATGTTTCAAGCTTCTCAGTCATATGTAAAATATCTGCATCAGGTGATGTATGTTCTAATGACTGCAAATGCGCTTGTTTATTGGTAACTTCCCAACCGTGTGTGCTTTTCGTAAATTGAACATCTACCTTACCGTAAAAGGATCCATTATTTCCTGACTGGATTACCAAAACATCATTTATTTTCCCGGTAAGCTCACGATGCTGGTGACCGGTCAGTAGCACATCAATTCCGTCGATTTGGCACATTGCATGACCTTGATTTTCTCCCGTAATTGCTTCTGTGGCTTCACCTGTTTCGATATCACGTTCAAATCCACCATGATAGGATACAACGACTAAATCGGGTTTCTCATTTTGACGCACATAGGGTACCAAGGATTGTACCGTTTCGAATGCGTCGTTAAAGCGTATACCCGAAATATGCTCTGGAGATTCCCAATTCGGTATGTAATGTGTAGTGACTCCTATAATCGCAACTTTAATGCCACCCTGAATCGTTTTTATAAGATATGGAGGACCGTATTTGGGTTCATTTGTTTCCACATCAATCACGTTTGCGGCGAGCCAAGGGAAATTCGATTGCTCGATAGCAGCTTGTAAAATAGTTTTCCCATAGTTGAATTCATGATTTCCGATGACACCAGCATCAATCCCTATGTGATTCATTGTCTGTATCATTGGGTTGATGTCCGTAGTAGCACGCTGCTTTACGTAATATGTCATTAGGGGTGTGCCTTGAATAAGGTCTCCATTATCAAGAACAATTACATTATTACTCGTGCTACGAATTTGTTTGACAGCAGTTGCATATCGTGCTAGTCCGCTTGCTGCTTCTTCATTTGTTCCATAGTTAATAGGCATAATATGTCCATGAATATCACTTGTATAAACAATTGTTAAATGAACCGGCTTGTTTTCCAATGTAAGCATCCTTTCTATGTCTAAATAGGGAAGAGTCCCACAAATCAGTCTGTGGGACTTTGAAAAATCTCTATACAATTTTGCGCCGAATACGCGCGGAGATAAAATCAATAATTGTAACAACAATAATAATCGCTAATAGAATTAATCCCATTTCATTCCAATTTCTGTTGCTGGAAGCAAAAATAATCATTGTTCCGATACCACCAGCTCCGACGATACCCAAAATGGATGAAGCTCTAATATCGACTTCGAAACGATAGATCGCGTAGGAGAGGAATTCCGGAATGATTTGTGGCATAACACCATAAAAAAGGATTTGAATTTTATTAGCTCCATTAGCTTCCATTGCTTCGATTACTTTCATATCAATTGATTCAATAACTTCTGAGTAAAGTTTCCCAAGCATGCCAGTTGAACCAATAGCGATTGCCAGGACTCCAGCAAATGCATTCGGTCCAACTGCTACAACGAATAATATCGCTAGAATAATGTCAGGGAAAGCACGTACTGCAGACAAGATCCATTTTCCGATAGCAGTTAATATTTTGCTTCTTGTCATGTTTTGTGCAGCTAAAAACCCAAGTGGGATAGCTAAAATAGCTGCCATTAAGGAACCTGCAAAAGCAATGAGTACTGTTTCCCATATTTTTAAAGCTACTTCGCTTGTTGCAGTCCAATCCGGATTGAATAACTTTGGAATGACTCGATCGAAGTTGTTTGCCATCCGCTCAAAAGCTCTACCCCAATCAATTTCAATACCAAGAAATGTCCAAATATAAATAGCTGCGATCACTAAGAAGATCAAAATCCGTTTTATTTTTTTAAAGGTAGATTTCGGCTGTTTAGGAGGTGAAGAGTAGGTAGACATTAGATTAGAGCCTCCCTTAGTTTATTACTTATGAATTCAATCACAATGACTACAATAAAGATCAAAATAATAATCGCCATTGCGTTTGGATAATTATAAAAACCTAATTGCTGATCGAGAACTAATCCAATACCACCGGCACCCACTAAACCTAAAACGACAGAAGCCCGGATGTTAATTTCAAATACATAGAGCACAAAGGAAGTGAATTGTGGTAAAACTTGCGGAATGAGTCCAAAATAAATGACTTGAAAAATATTCCCGCCTGAAGCACGCATTGCTTCTAATGGGTTCATATCGACTGCCTCAATCGTTTCACTAATTAGTTTAGCTAAAATCCCTAAGGAAAAAATAAATAATGCTAAAATACCTGGTAAAAGACCGACACCAAATAAGCCAACGAATATAACAGCAAGTACTAAATCTGGAATCGTACGCAAGATATTTAACAACGTTCTCGTAATCAAATATAGTGGTTTAAATGTGGTTATATTTTGGGCTGATAATAAAGCTAAAGGAACTGTCAATATGGCTGCCAACGTAGTAGCAATAACCGCCATTTGAATAGTTTGCGCCATTGCTCCCCAAACCTTTGGGATAACTTCCAAGTTCGGAGGGAAGAATTTTTCGATAACGGTATACATATTAGCTAGAGCATCACCGAACCCTCCAACCATTTCCCGCTGTGTCCAAACCATACTGAATAAATAAAAACCGAGCACAATAAAGAAAATAATGGTAATTTGCAGTTTTGTCTTTGTGGGATAAATGGAAGGCGTTTTTCTTAAAGCTTCCGGCTTTGTTTGTTTGGTCACGATTCTTTCGCCCCCCCACGTAAGTCATCCTCACGTATGGCACGTCCATAAATTTCTTCAAAGGTTTTCTCTGTCACATCGGACACAGGACCATCAAATACGATTTCTCCTGCACGCATACCGATAATGCGATCTGCATATTCCATAGCCATATCAATAAAGTGAAGGTTCACGATCGTTGTAATATTGTCTTCTTTATTGATTTTCTTTAAATACGTCATTACTTGATGGGAAGTAGGCGGGTCTAAAGAAGCAACAGGCTCGTCCGCTAAAATATATTTTGGCTGCTGTGTAAGCACACGTGCAATGCTTACTCGCTGTTGTTGTCCACCACTTAATTCATCTGCGCGGTTATATATTTTCTCACCAATATTAACACGTTGTAAACTTTCATAGGCTAAGCCAATATCCTCTTTTTTATATAAGTTTAATATGGAACGCAGTGTCCCTGTATGTCCTAAGCGTCCAGCTAACACATTTTTAAGAACGTTGGTTCGTTTAACTAAGTTGTAATTTTGGAAAATCATCCCAATTCTAGTTCGGAGTTTTCTTAGATCGCTGCCTTTGTAATCAAGAATATTTTCATTGTCTATCGATAAACTGCCACTCGTAGGTGTAACAAGCCGATTAATACTACGAATAAATGTGGACTTTCCAGCACCGGAGAGGCCCACGATCACAACAAATTCACCGTCATTAATCGTTACATTAATGTTTTTTAAACCTTCCGTTCCATTTGGGTATACGAGCCCAATGTTTTTAAATTCAATCATTTTATGTATTGCCCCCATCATAGAAATAGATTGCTTTAAACGTGGAAAAAAGGGAGAGTATGAGTCTCCCCTTTCAAAAAGCAAGGAAAATGGCGTAACATGTCTTTGGTTCTTTTCATTTCTTATTGACCGTGCCTTAAACCAATCTTATGAATGATAACTTATAGTTCAATATCATCTTTGAATTTTTGATATGTTTCTTTAACAATCTCATATTCTTCGTCTGAGGCTTCGTCGATAGAATCCCAATTATATACTTCATTCATGATTTTAATCATTTCTTTATCGTCATTAAAGGATAGGAAGGCTTCCTTAATTTTTGTCACTAATTCTTCATCCAGTTCTTTTGTTACAGAAATCGTATCATTCGGAATTTCATCTGTATATTCAATGACTTTTAATTTATCCATTACATCTGGATATTCTTTTTCCAGCTCTGTACGAACATCATCAAAAGTGGTTGCTACATCCGCATCTCCTTCATATACAGAAATAGCTGCATTATCGTGTGCGCCTGCTGCAATCGTGTTGCTGAAGAAATCAGATTCTAATTCTGTACCAGAATCATAGCCAAATTCTTGCATCATTTGATATGCAGGGAAAAGGTAACCAGAAGTAGAGCCTTTGTCCGCATACGTCCACACTTTACCTTCTAAGTCTTTTAAAGATTCAATACCGGAATCTGCACGTACGACGTATTGTGCTTTGTATGTACCAGAACCATGACGAACAGACTTAAGAATAACATTGACATCGTATTGTTCGTTAGCAAGTACGTAACCAAAAGCAGGGATAAATCCAATCTGTACTTGATTCGACCCCATTGCTTCTACAAGTGCATTATAGTTAGTCATAACTTTACCTTGAACTTTGATCCCTAACTCCTCACCTAAGCGATCTGCTAATGGCTTTACTGTATCTGCGATGGTGTCAGAATCTTGGGAAGGAACAAAACCCATAACTAACGTATCTGGTGTTTTTCCTTTTTCCCCACTATCGCCACTTGTTTTATCTTTCCCTTCTGAATCATCCGATTTGCCACAGGCAACAAGCACAAGTGCTAAGACAAGGACGATAAAAAGACTGTACCACTTCTTCATTTTGACCCTCCTAAAAAATATCCATAAATTTAAAAAAGCTTACATGTTTATTAAATACTATTTGAGTGAAAATATCTAGATGAAATTTATATTGTTTACGTTAATTTAATAAAAAATAGGTTTATTTCTTAAAGAAGTTTTTTGAATGCTCCTTAAAGATTGAATGAAAGGAAAAAGCTGTGAATTTTAGCAGAATCCTATAAATGAATGAGCATCGAATTGGGATGAATGCTTCACCTGTATGACTCCTTTTTCGGTGCAGTAACGTTTTTTAATGAACTGGTAGGGGAATACTAGTAGAGAAGTATCCTATCAGTTGTGGCATTTAGGAGAACATTTAGTTGGAGAGATGTATGATTATGGTAATGGGCAGTAGAATCCGAAATGTTGTCACGGTAAACGCCCCTGCAAGTCAGATCCAAGGTTTAAGAAACACACGTAACCCGCCTGTTCCTATATGAACATTAGTTTTTAATAACGAGCGTAAGTCTCAAAAGAGGTTTTATATAGAAATGGAAAATTACACGAAACGAATGGAGGAAGTTGGATGAGCAAGTACGATGAAGCATTGTTTCTATATAATGGTAATGCTGATCACGAGGAGATGCAAAGGAAATTAATGTATGCAATTCCAAAATTATCTTTGGCCATTAAACAATTGCACATTGTTCAAACGGAATCCATTGAAGAAGTCAAAAAAGTTTGTATACGTTATGCTGCAAAAGTCGACTTGCTGCTTATATTAGGTGGAGATGGTACAGTTCATGCTTGTATTAATGCAATTTCTCCATTAAAAAAGCGGCCCATTGTCGGTATATTACCTGGAGGGACATGTAATGATTTTAGCAGAGTACTAAATATACCGCAGCAACTAGAGAAAGCTGCCGCTGCAATTGTAGAAGGACATGTTGTTGATATAGATGTAGGGAAAGCGGATGATAGATATTTTCTTAACTTTTGGGGAATCGGATTAATTGCGGAAACCTCGCAAAATATTGATCCCAACCAAAAGAAATACCTCGGCGTCCTCAGTTATTTTATGAGCACTTTAAAAACCATTACGCAAGCTAAAAGCTTTTCTTATGCGATAACAACCGACGAGCAAACTGTCCAAGGTGAAGCAGTAATGATTGTTGTGTTAAACGGAAGATACTTAGGAACGCAAGAGCTTCCAATTTCAAGTTTACAGCCTGATGACGGGAAATTAGATGTGCTGATTGTAAAAAATTCAAATCTTGCTTTCTTCCGCGAGTTATTTTCTATGGACCACCCAGATACAAAGTTAAAGGAGCTTAATGAAATGATGTATATACAAACAGATCGTTTATGTGTAACGACAGATGATCGAAAGGAAGCCGACATGGATGGAGAAATTGTTTCTGGTACGCCAACTGAAGTGGAGTTGCTCCCAAAGCATTTACAAATGATACGAGCAAAATAATTTGTCACATAAGAACGATCCGATCCAAACTGCACCCCGAAAGGTAGATTTCACTCTATTTTTTAGGGTGCGTCCTATTTTCAATGAAGAAAATGGTACCTTTTTGAATCCTTTTGCAGCCCATTTTCGTACAATGAAATAAGGAAGTGCTGTAAAGGGAGGATTTCTGTTGAAAACGTTAGAAGTTGTTGAACTTTCGGTAGAGTTGGATCAGAATGTGCTGATTGACCACGCCTCATTTACGCTAGACGAGGGAACAATAACTGCATTGGTGGGGCATAATGGTGCAGGAAAGTCAACGTTATTGAAAGCGATCGTTGGCATGATTCAAAAGGAACAAGGGAAAATTATTATTAATGAAATGTTCCATCAAGATGAGGATATTCTAACATTTAAACTCTTGCTCTCTTATTTGCCGGAAGAACCGATGCTGCTGACAGAATTAACTGTGATGCAACATTTCCAGCTCTATGGGATGAGTTATGAACTGGCTACAAACGAATTAAATCAACGGATTGAACGGATGGTAAAAGGATTTGAATTGACAGATAAGCTGGATGAATATCCCGAATCGTTGTCAAAAGGAATGAGGCAAAAAGTACAAACCATTTGTGCATTACTTCCTGACACTCCGTTATTACTTATTGATGAACCCTTCATGGGCCTTGATATTTACGCAATTGATTATTTTGAACAATTAATGAAAGAAAAAGTAGCTAGCGGGACGACGGTTCTTGTCACGACACATCAGCTCGACCGTATGAAGGGAATGGCAGATAACTATATTATGCTGCAACAAGGGAAAATACATAGCCAAGGGCCGATTGATCAATTTGTTACGATTGATAGGAGAACGAAATAATGATACGTCGCCCATCCTTGTTAAAGAGTTACTTTTTCATACGAGTCAATCGCTTTAAAAAGAAGCGGAAATTAAATAAGATGGCTTCCCAATTGATTTTTGATAAAACAACCTCTATTTATCTTGGGCTTTTACTCGCTTATACGTTTGCAAGTATATTTATTTTTAGTGATACAATGAAGTTGTATGGTAATTATTTTGTTTTTTTAGAACAGCATGCAGAAGAAGTTCTAGGTTTCTTGGCTGTTGCTTTACCGGTTCGTTATATATTTAACTCATTTCGAGAACCAGGCGTCTTATATTCTACCGCTGAGTATAAATTAGCCTTTCTGCCATACAGGAGAGGGAATATTTGGTTATTGACGTTAATGGAAAGATGGCTGAAGAAGCTGCTTATTTATAGCTTAATCGGAGCTATCGCAGTTCTGTTAACACCATTTCGCTCGCAACTTGTATTTACCTTTGTAGCTGTCTTCATCCTTTTTGATATTATCATGGCTATTCCACAGTGGAAGCTATTTCAACAACGCTTCATTGTAAAAATAGGTGTGTTTTTCTTAGCTGTAGCTGGGATCGGTCTCTTTAGCCTTGTACAGGAAGCTAGATTAATAGCAGCACTTATTGTTGGTTGTATTGGACTAGTGAACTTGTTTCTTCTTCCGCATTTGTTTTCCCAAATCAATTGGTCTAAAGTAACGGAAATTAATGACTACACCATTTGGCGTATGCCATTAATGGGTTTCGCCTCGAAAACAAAGTTCAAGCGTCCGAAAAGGTATGCTATGTTTCAAAATAGCAAGCAGAATAAAAAGCCATTTACAACAAATGCGCAGATATATGATCGGATATGGAAGTTGTATTTTGTGAAGCAACATGCGTTGATTTTTCAGTCGCTTGGAACATTACTTATACTAGTTACAGTCCTTCTATTTATGCCTGAATGGTTATTTTCTGTTGGTGCAGCTATTATGGTATATGTTTATACATCGCTTACAGCTAGTTTTTATGCAGATCGTTTTAGCAATGATATGATTGAAATATTACCTTGGTCGTTGAAAAATTATACTAGTCATTTTTTAAAATTTACACGGATAGGTATGTTGCTTTTATTTGTCCCTGTCATCATTTTTTATTTTATGCATCCAAGCTGGTGGATACCGCTCCATATTTTGTTGTTTTGGACGGCTTATCGTTTGATAAGAGAAATAAAGATGATGAAGACAATACAGTGGATGACAAGAAAAAAGGTTTCTTTACAACTGGAAGAGACAATGGGAACGATCGCTATTATATGTTTAGCTCTTAGTGGGATCTATCCTTTTCTAACGATAAGTTCACTCGTGCTTTGGTTTATTTTGTATAGACGAAATAGCAAAACGTCATCTTTTTATGATAAGGAGAGGGTAACTTGACAAAAGATCGTTCGTTAAAGGAAAAACAAAACAATAGCTCGCTTAAATTATTTGTTGTATTATCGAAAGCTTATCGAAGTTTAATGGAACAAGTGGAGGATGACATTCAGCAACGAGGATTGAATTTAACGGATTTTGCAGTTATGGAGCTGCTTTATCATAAAGGGCCTCATCCATTAAAAGCGATAGGTGAAAAAATATTATTAACAAGTGGAAGTATTACGTATGTTGTAAACAAGTTAGAAAATAGACGTTATATTACACGTATACCGAATCAGAATGATCGTCGGGTTACTTTCGCGGAAATTACGGAAAAAGGGGAGAAGTTATTAGAGCATATTTTCCCTGGTCATTGGTCGCGAATTGAAGAGATTACAAGTGGATTAGATGAGGTTGAAAAACAAATTGCAATTGATTTGTTGCGGAAACTCGGTACAGCAAATCAGGTGAAATGAATGAAAATATTTTATAATGGAACCTATTCTCTATTGGGTGCTTTTCCTATGCAGCTTGTAACCCTAGTCAAAAAAGGCGGAATGGAAAATGAACCTGTAAGAGGGCAGTATTTGCGGTCTTTTTAAATGTACCTATCAAGAAAAGTAGAATATGTCAAAATCATGACAGACTGTATTCTTTTTGTCATGAATTTGGCATATTTTTGTTTGGACATGTTTGTAGAGGGGAATATAGGAGTGTGAAGTTAAAAGTCCTGAAAGGGGTTTTTACAATGAAAGAACCTAAGGTGCTTGTTTATATAAGCAATAATAGTAAAGAATGTGAAAATGTAATACAATTTTTACAAGAATGGCATATTACGTATCAAACCAAAAATGTCAATGAACAACGTGCAAATATGAAAGAACTACAAAACTTAGGGATATATGGTACACCAGCTATATTTGTGGAGGGTGAAAAAGAGCCAATTCTCGGCTTTCAAAAAAATAAATTAAAATATTATCTTGGTTTAGCTGATAAATCTATGACTTATTACAGTTCATTGTTTGATGGCTATGAACACAAAAGCGATAACAATCACAGGTTTTAGAAAAGTAGCATAAGCTGTAAAAAAAGGTGCAGAAGGTGTGAGATTCCATGTATCATCGACCTTATTTTGATTATACGGCAAATTATGATCGTCCTAACCATCTAGATGTAACGCAAATGGGAGTACAGGGGAATTTTCAACCCAATAACTTTTTCTATTATCAATCTCCTTACCAAATTTTTGCAAAGCCGGAACAGCCAACGAGTTGGCCTGGAACCAATGTTCAATCTTCCAATATGCAGCAACAGGGCTTTAATGCGCAGACCCCACATCCAAATATGGAACAGGGCTTTAACAAGCAAGCCGCACATCCAAATATGCAACAGGGCTTTAATGCGCAAACCGCACAGCCATATATGGAGCAAAATTTAAATATGCAAGCGAATCAACCAGCTGGACCTGGGCAATCATTTGACTTGGATAAGATGTTGTCAACAGTCGGACAATTGGCTAATACGTATCATCAAGTTTCCCCTATTGTTAAACAATTTGGCTCATTCATTAAAGCATTTAGATGAAAAAGCTGATGGACGTTATCGTCGGCTTTTTTATTGTATAGGAACCTATAAAATGAGGTGCTTGTGGATAATGAAATAACCGAATAGCCACGTCTGGCGCATGAGCCCAGCAACGATGCGACTTTAGAAATGCGCCCTACGATAAGTCATATCAGTTCGTCGCTAAGAGGAAGGCCGACTAAAAACGGGCTTGCCGCCCATCGTCGGCATACCCCTGTTTTTAGTGGCATGATTCCTAAATCTTTAGTTGATTCGTTCCATTCACTACGTTGCTAAACGGGCGCCCTGCGCCTTTGTTCCACTATAGGAAAGTATAAGATTTTTTTGGTTTATAGTATAAGAAAAACAAAGGCTTCCGCCATAAGACTTGGCGACAAGCCAAGTTTTTCTAATGTTCAAGAAAAATTTCCATAATAAGTATGGCATTTTTTCTGTAAGAATCGGGAAAACAAAGAGTGGATAGAAAGGAGAAATGAGATGGTAGCCTGTTTAATTATTCATGGATATACGGGAGGACCTTATGAAGTAGAACCGTTGGCAGATTACTTAAAAGACCACACAGATTGGCGTATAACTGTCCCGACTTTGCCTGGACATGGTCGGAAATTAAATTTGCAACATGTTTCTCACGACGAATGGCTGGAGGCTGCAGAACAGACACTGCTGCAGTTGAAAGAAAGGTATGAGACTGTCTACCTCATTGGTTTTTCAATGGGAGGTATGATCGCGGCATATTTGGCTGCCAAGTACCAGGTAGAGAAGCTTGTGCTTTTAGCAACCTCTGGTAAATACTTATCGTTTAAGCAGATTGGAATAGACATAGGTGGATTTATTACAGATGCTGTCAAAGGAAAATTAGGAGAAAACAAATTGTTCAGACATTATAAAAGAAAGTTTGGTACAGTCCCTTTTCGAGCAAACATTGAATTTCTTAAGTTAGTACGATTTACAAGGAGATATTTAAATAAAATCCATTCTCCTGTATTAATTGCCCAAGGTCAGCAAGATGGAATGGTGCCATATAAAACAGCGTATTATTTAAATAAAGAAATTACATCTGAACAGAAAGAAGTTGTATTTTTTGAACGGTCTAAACATTTAATCTGTTTAGGAGAGGACAAGGATGCACTAAATCAAATTGTACATGCTTTTCTGGATAGACCAAAAGTGGATACATTGACATATAAATAAAGAGTCTGGACAAATGAGGCGTACCAGACTCTTTTGCTTTCTTTGATATAGCAGAAACAACTCTAGATAAAGGCTTGGCTCATATTCAGCTCATATGCTCAACGGATTACTTAGAATGCTTAAAAAAAGAAATAACGAGTGCACCTTCTCCACCATACGTAGAGATTAAAGGACCAGTGTCCATAATCAGCGCATCCTTAAAAGGATATTTCTCACGTATTTCACTGAGCACCTTTTTAGCACGTTCTTCTGCATTACAATGTGATAAAGAGATTACTTTATCTTCTACGTTCTTTGTAAGTTCACCGATTTGGTCGATAAAGCGCCGGATGGATTTTTTGTCACCTCTTACTTTTTCGGTAACTTCGATTGCTCCATCTCTACTTGCTCGCATGAGCAGTTTAATGTTTAATGTTTTGGCAATTTTCCCCTTCACTTTATCCAGTCGTCCACCTTGAATAAGGTTTTCCAACGTTTTTAAAACGAATAAAGTTGCCGTTTGCTCCGCTCTTCCCTCAAGGTGATTCACTAATTGTGTAAAGGTATAGTTTGCTTCTATTTTTGAGATAGCTTCATGTAGCAAAAGAGCAATTCCACAGGAAGCAGTTTTTGTATTGATGACAGCAATAGTACGCTTTGGCTCTTCATCTAAAAGCAATTGCATGCCGGCAACTGCGTTCTCATAGGTGCTGCTTAACCCTTTCGTTAAACTGAGCATTAGGATTGGAACTTCTTTATCAATTTGTTTGTAAGCCGAGTAAAAATCATGCGGACTTGGTGCCGATGATCTTGGCAGTTCATTTGTTTCAGCAATTTTTTTATAAAAGGATGGTAAATCTAAATCCACGCCACTTTTATATTGACCATCGCTAAAATGTAAATAAAGTGGTACTTGAATGATATCAGCCTTCTTCCTTAAACGTTCAGGAATATCCGCTCCACCATCCGTCATAAGTTGAATGTTCATAAGTTCACCCTTCCCTCCATCTTCTCTGTTTTAATCATGCTGCTTCTTTTTGGAAATTGTTAAAGTAGTTTTACGATTGGTGCTTAATACAAACAAAAATAATCCAAATAATACAATGGTCCCTCCCAGCAGCTGGGAAGCGGTAACAGTCTCATGTAAAATAATGTATGCTAAAAATGAAGCGCCTAATGGCTCAAAAACAATCCCCATCGAGATGGTAGAAGTACTTAACCATTTTAAAGCCCAATTAAATAATGTGTGACCAAAAAAAGTTGGGATAATCGCCAATGCAATAAAAATCCACCAATGATCAGCCGGATAGCCAACAAAAGAATTCCCAATGATTAAGTTATATAGGATCAATGTGATGGAGCTTACGCCATACACGACGAATGTATAGGTCATTAAAGAGAGGTTCCGGCGCACTCGTTGACCGAGTAGGAAATAACCTGTTACGGTTATTGCCCCGAGTAATGCTAAAATATCTCCGAACAGGGCCATGCCGCTTATTTGAAAATCTCCCCAACTAATGATCACACTACCAATTAAAGCAATCAGCATACTAATAATTGCTCCATAAGAAAAGCGTTCCTTAAAGAAAATATATGTTCCTAGGAAAGCGAAAATTGGTTGGAGCGTTACCAAGACTACAGAGCTTGCTACCGATGTGTAATTCAATGATTCAAACCATAATATAAAATGAAAAGCTAAAAATATCCCTGCGAGAATGGATAATATCCAATCTTTTTGATCAATTTTTTTTATTTCATGGCGGTATTTTGCCAGTATTATTGGAACCATCAGAAGTACAGCAAATAAAAGACGGTAATTTGCGATCATTGCAGCTGGTGCTTGATCCGCTAATTTAACAAATACTGCTGAAGTAGAAACAGAAATAACACCAATTCCTACGGCGATGTATGGGTTAAATGGAGGAAGTCGCATTCAAACCCTCCTTACTTCATTTTAAGTTTGATTATTTCGTTGTGTACATCCCATATATTTTATCATGGTATGGATAAAAAATCATTTATCTAATTAGTATCCTTGGTAAAAATATGTTATGATATTCTTTGCATGAGATCACGTGAGGCCTCTTACCATTTCGGTGAAGCCTTTTTGTACTTTAGGTGGGATAGAAACACATTCTATAGTGGGATGTGTGTTCAAAAAACATGGGAAAACAGCTAATGTTTTTAATGATTTTTGGACAAACTATAAAAAATGTGAATTGAAAAAATATAGTGGTGTTTAAAGAGCAGGAGACGGATGAAAATTGGTTAAGTGCATAACCTAATGCTGTAGTCCCCAACAAGCACGCCAAATCATAGACGGTGCAATAGAAGAACGTAAGTACGTGATTGATTTTTGAACCGCTAAAATAAGCTGAAGATCACACGGTGTGTCACATCGACGAGACTTTTTGAACACTCCTCTTATATTTCCGTTAATAATCTGTGACTATAATTATGAGCAGGACTAAAGTATATAGAAGCGACCAAGGCCTCTTACAATAAAATTTTTAACATTAAAGGAGTAGAGGAATAGGTGACAACATTTAAAGAACTGGGTATCTCCAATCCAATTATGAAAGCATTAGAAAGAATGGGGTTTGAAGAAGCAACGCCGATTCAAGCCGAGACCATTCCAGTTGCCTTAGAAGGCAATGATGTAATTGGACAAGCACAAACAGGAACAGGAAAAACGGCTGCTTTTGGTATTCCAATGATTGAAAAGCTAGATCCAAAAGCACGTAAAATTCAAGGTCTCGTTGTTGCTCCAACGAGGGAGTTAGCGATCCAAGTAGCTGAAGAATTAAATCGACTTGGGAAAATAAAAAAGGTTCGTGCATTTGCGGTTTATGGCGGACAGCATATGGAACGACAAATTCGTTCATTGAAAGATGGTCCGCAAATTGTTGTAGCGACACCAGGAAGGTTATTAGACCATATGCGCAGGAAAACAATTCGCACGAATCATATTCAGACAACCGTTTTAGACGAAGCGGATGAAATGTTAAATATGGGCTTCATCGATGATATCCGCGAGATTCTTAAGGCGATTCCAGAAGAGAGACAGACGCTGTTATTCTCAGCAACGATGCCTAAGGAAATTCGTGATATTGCCACTAATTTAATGAACAATCCGAAAGAGATTAAGATTAAAGCAAAGGAAATGACGGTTGAAAATATTGATCAATATTTTATTGAAATACCAGAGAAATTTAAATTTGATACGTTAAATAACCATTTGGATATTCATTCTCCGGATTTAGCAATCGTTTTTAGCCGTACTAAAAAGCGTGTAGATGAAATCACAGAAGGCTTACAAGCTAGAGGTTATCGAGCAGAAGGAATTCATGGTGATTTAACGCAAGGAAAACGGATGTCGGTATTGAATAAGTTTAAAAATGGCCGAGTGGATGTACTAGTTGCAACAGATGTTGCAGCGAGAGGGTTGGATATTTCCGGAGTTACACATGTGTATAATTTTGACATCCCACAGGATCCGGAAAGCTATGTGCATCGGATCGGAAGAACAGGACGTGCTGGTCGTACAGGGGAAGCAATCTCCTTTATAACCCCAAGGGAATTGGCTCATTTACAATTAATTGAAAAAGTCACGAAAAGTAAGATGAAACGATTAACACCACCTACAAATCGTGATGCGCGAAAAGGGCAACAGCAAGTGACGATCAGCAAAATTATGGAAACGATCGAATCAAAAGATTTAAATGCTTATCACCAAGCGGCAAATCAATTATTGGAAGATCATGATTCGGTTTCTGTTATTTCTGCTGCTCTGAAGCTATTGACGAAAGAACGGAAGGATACGCCTGTAAAAATTTCTTCTGTTGCGCCAGTTAGCGTGAAAAAAGCGAATAATGTAAAAGACAATCGCCGTTCGAATAATAAACGTTTTTATGGAAAACGTGGCCAGAACAATCGCGGAGGGCAAAGCGGTCGTAATCGAAAGGGCAATTTCCAAAAACGTAGAAACCGTGATAATTAATAGCTGAAAGTGAAAAAAGCTTCTTTATATAAGGATATAAGGAGCTTTTTTTGTTGTATAGGAAACGATAAAATTAGGTGCTTGTAGATAACGAAATAACCGACTAGCCACGTCTGGCGCATGAGCCCAGCAACGATGCGCCTTTAGAAATGAGCCCTACGATAAGTCATCATCGGTCCGTCTCTAAGAGGAAGGCCGACTTAAAACGGGCTTGCCGCCCATACGTCGGCATACCCCAGTTTTAGTGGCATGATTCCTTTATCTCCGTGGATTTGTTCCATTCGCTACGTTGCTAAACGGGCGCCCTGCGCCTTTGTTCCACTATAGGAAAGTATAAGATTTTTTGGTTTATAGTATAAGAAAAACAAAGGCTTCCGCCATAAGACTTGGCGACAAGCCAAGTTTTTCTAATATCCAAAAACAATATCTATTTTACATATGGTATGGATAGTAGCTTGTCTAACGTATTTGTTGTGGAAAGCTGGCTGGCGTTCTTTAGGGGCAGTATGTATGGCGTTAAACAAAGCCGTACGTATTTATCCCGTATATAAGGTGCTGTAAGACTCCCACTTCAGGAGTTGAATAATCTGTGTACTAACAAGTCTAAGTGAAGTGGGGGATAACAGCACCTAAATGTTCTGTTTCGTAAGAGGCTTTTAGGTCATACCCTTGGGCTGCTAACAATTAGTGGGCGAAGAATGCCCCCACTGATTGAAGGTTCACTTTATTTCATGAAGCTTGTATGCACGCAAATTTGGATGCAAAACAATCGCTTCATTTGCGGTAATCCTATATTTTATAAAGTAAAACATCATTTATCTATCTCTTAAGGATTGAACGTTAGTTTGCAAGGTTAATTTTTGGTACCGTCATATTCCTTATACTGATGTGTATTGCTTCCTAACTCAGTTAAGCACCTTACATTCGGGATAAATTTACATCGAGTTAAAAATCAGGGAAAAAGATCTAGTTTTAGAAACTTTTTTGTATGAGATAACGTATAAATAGGCAGGATTGTCAGCTTATAAAAATTGACAGTCAAAGTAAATGTGATAGAAAGGGGAGATTCGATGCGACAACCTCCAAAGCAGGAAATTGACAAAGATGCGATAAAAGTATGGAAAATAACGGCAGCCATTTATAATGGCATATTGTGTTTACTTGCGATCGGGGCGTTCATCATTAGCATTATTTTTGAATGGCCTCTTTGGTATAGTATTGCAGCTATAGTCATTTCGGTTATTTTAGCGTATGTCTTTATATTTATCCTTCCAAAGCTTCGTTGGCGGCGATGGAGATATGAATTATTTGAACAGGAAATCTATATCCAATACGGTATTTTAATCATGTCAAGGACGCTTATCCCTATGGTGCGTGTGCAGCATGTTGATACGAAGCAGGGACCACTCTTAAAACGGTATGATTTAGCAACTGTAACCATATCGACTGCGGCAACAACACATGAAATTCCTGCATTAAATGAAGCAGATGCCTCTTTATTACGAGACCGTATTTCCGAGCTTGCAAGGGTGGATGAAGAAGATGTCTAAACCAAAACGAATGCATCCAATAGTTATTTTTTTTCAGGTCATTCGATCACTTAGAGAAACCATTTTACCGTTTATTGCAGCGATTATTGCTACTCCTAAGGCGTATTTCTTTTATGTAATAATTGGTCTTATCGTAGTTGCATTATTATTTGCGATTTTTAGCACGCTCTCTTGGCTACGATTTACTTATGAGGTAACAAGTGAAGAATTACGGATTGAATCGGGAATATTTATCCGCAAGAAAAGGTATATTTCCAAAAGTCGTATTCAGTCGATTGATATATCTGCAAACCTATTGCATCAGCTGTTTAAATTGGCTAAGGTGCAAGTTGAAACAGCGGGGTCCGGTGCTGAGGGAACATTAACAGCAATAAAGTTATCGGAAGCAGAAGCTTTGCGGAGAGAGTTACAAGGATATCAGAATACTCTTGCAGATGCAGAAGCCGAAGAAGCGGCTGAACAACAACGAACCGTTCCTAGTTATCAAATATCCAAAAAGCGACTGTTTTTTGCAGGAACAACGTCAGGAAGTATTGGTGTATTAGCAGGACTAATTACCTTTTTAGTCTCGGAAATGGAACAATTTATACCGAACCGTTATTATGACAATATGGTAGAGTGGATAGTTGAGCTAAGTATAGCGTTTTTAATTATTGTTATTATTATTGTCTTATTATTATTGTGGGTATTAGGGATTGCTGGAACGATGATTAAGTATTGGAACTTTAGAATTGAAAGACATGAAAATGAATTATTTATCACTCGTGGTCTGTTAGAAAAAAAACAAACAACAATTCCTTTAAATCGAATTCAGGGGATAGGTATTAAAGAAAGCATTATTCGTCAACCTTTTGGCTATGCTACGGTGTTCGCAGAAGTTGCAGCTGGTAGTGTAGAGGAATCAAATGAATTTTCCTCTACTTTATTTCCAATGCTGAAAAAAGAGGAAGTAGAAGATTTTTTAGCAACCATACTGCCATCTCATGCTCAGCTGAGTGAGAAATGGAATACGGTCCCAAGAAGAGCCTTAACGTACTATTTGCTTCGAGCATTCATCCCTGTAAGTTTAATTAGTGTTCCCGTATTTATTTTCTTTCCTAGTTTTATGTGGGCGATAGTGGTTCTGCTGTTCTTTGGTCTATTTATAGGCTATTTGAGTTATCGAGATACTGGGTTTCAGCTTGATAAGCACCGAATGCTGCTGCAGTATCGAAAAGTGAGTAAAATAAAAATGATTGTTTTTCATAAGCGAATTCAAGCAATGGAGAAAAAGCAGCATGTCTTGCATCGAAAACAAAATTTAGCAACGATTGAAGTGTCTATACTTGGTACGAATAGTACAGGAACACATTACCGGTTAAAAGAGTTGGAAGAAGTCGATGCTGATAAAATAGCTGATTGGTATTCACACTGGAAACGCGCAGAGTAGGAAAGGGATCGCGTATATAAGTGCTCTAAGACTCCTACTTCAGAAGTTGGATAATTCTGTACTGCAACAAGACTAAGTAGGAGATAACAGCACCTAAACGCTCTATTTCGTAAGCGGTCTTTAGGTCATGCCATTACGGTACTAAGAATCAGTCAGGGGTGAATGAAAACCCTGCTGATTGAAGATTCACTTTATCAGGAAAAACAGAAATAAATGGTAACTAAAAAGCTTACAAATGAAACTGAAGTTAAAAGTATTCCAATAGGTTAAAAGAGACAGAAGCAAAGCTAAAACAGCTGATTATAAAAACGAACATCAACCATCCATTGTGTATATACGCAAGTTTTTAGCGTAGTTAAAATGTGTAGACTCCTGCGGGTACAGTACGAGCTGAAGATCCCGAAAGAAAGCGATGTTTTCTTTTCTGTGGAAGCTAAGGAGACCTGCGGAAAGCGAAGCACTTTGACATAGCGATGTTAGGAGTTTTTTTCATACAAACAAGCCGGACAATCCATTTATAATTGTTCGGCTTGTGCTATATAGTATTTTCTTATGTTTCAACCTCTTTTTACATTATCTACTTGCTAACGGTAATATATCAAAGGGAGTTTCGAAAATATAACGTGCCGATGTATAATTAGCGGTTGATGCGACTCCCCAAGCAGCTAGCCCAAAATCTACTCCTGCCGCTGCTGCACAGTGCATATCATAAATGGAATCACCAATGTAAATGGCATTCTCTTTTTCGCAAGCTAATAATTGCAGTGCCAAATTTAATGGATCAGGATTAGGTTTATGCTTTTCTGTATCGTCTGCGCACACGACAGCTTGAAAATGATGGGCAATATCTAATTGATAAAATCCAGCTTGCATTTCTTTTTGGTTTTGTGAAGTAACAATCGCTGTTTTAGGTAATTGAGAAATAGTATCTATTACACCGTTAAATAATGGCACGTCACTCATGAAAGGCTTTTGTTTTTCCAACCAAGTTTCTAACGTCGTAGGAATATCAGCAATATTTAGTATTTCAAGCGTACGTAAGCCTGGGATACCTACAGAAAAACGAAGCTCATCTATTGTTTTGTTAATCCCGTTTTCATATAAGGCGGCTTGTAATGCTTCAAGTCCAATTCTTTCCGAGTCAATAATCGTGCCATCTAAATCAAATATAAAAGTCGAATACAATTTTTTCATCCCCTCTAATTATGATTAATTGTAGTGTAGAGGATGAAATGCATTTCAGGTCAACAGTGAAGTACTCACCACTTACTTCTTACGGCTTCTTAAAGTGGGGCTTCTTGGGTAATTACCACTTTTTAATAGTACTAAGCTAATCCTATTATCCCAAGAGTTTACATTGGCAGTCGCTAATAAGCATGTGCTTCTTTTTTGATGTTCCGTGCAGAGTTATAATCTCAATTACGATTTAGTCCGCAAGCACATGGATAGGTACGTACGAACAATACGCTTTCTCTAAATTAAAAAATAATGATCACTTGATAATACGCATTACTTCCTCGGTAGCTTTTGCAATAAGTTCATCATTCCCTTCAGCATCTTCTTCATCCCGGCTAGAAAGAACAGCAAGAATAATCGGATCTTCATTTGGTGGCCAAATAATAGCTATGTCATTACGTGTTCCATAGGATGCAGCCCCTGATTTATCACCAACTTCCCACCCTTCCGGTACTCCTGCTCGAATTAAATTGTCTCCTGTTGTATTTCGTTTAAGCCAATTTACTAATAGATCCTGTTTTTGCTTCGTTAGTACGTCTCCCATTGTGAAAGTTTGAAGGCTTGTTGCGAGTGCTTTCGGTGTGCTTGTGTCCCTTGTTTCTCCAGGTTTTACCTTATTTAATTCAGGCTCAATTCTTTCCGGTTTTGTCACATCGTCCCCAATGTCGCGAAGTGCTTGTTTAAAACCTGCAGGTCTACCGATCCGTTTCAGTATGTAATTAGCGGCAGTATTATCACTATAACGCATGGAAGCATCACTAAGTTCCTTCCATGTCATCAGTTTATTCACATGTTTTTCAGTAATTGGATTATAGTTTACAAGATCGTCTTCTTTGATTAAAACAGTTTCTTCTAATTGGTTTACATTCATCTTTTGCAGCAGTACACCCACAGCAAGTACTTTATGAGTGGAAGCATAAGCAAACCGATTTTCTGCCCGATAAGATACAGTCTTCCCAGTACCAGTATCCATAGCATATATACCAAGTTTTGCATCATATTCTTTCTCTAATAGACGGAAAGCCTCTTTTTCAATCGATGGTGTTGACTCTCCGCTATATACATTATTAGCTGGTTTCGACTCCATTTTTGCACAACCAACAAGCGCAAGAAAAATAAAAAATAAAGCTCCAATAATTTTCGTATGATGTAGCATTTTTATCAAAACCTTTCCGTTTTTAACTTTTATAGTCATATTGCAAAATGAGATTTATTACTTTTTTGCAAATACCAATAAGTGACTACATATGTAATCTAATATTACATATGTAGTCCTCACTGTCAAATAAAATGGCAGCTCATCATTTATCCTGTATATAAGGTGCTGTAAGACTACCACGCCAAGAGTGGAAAAGATACATAGAAGTATAAGTGGTAGATAACGTCACCTAAATTCTCGTTCGTTCGAGGCAGGCAGAATGTTAATCACAGGAGGCGGTGCAAACATTAGAAAAACTTGGCTTGTCGCCAAGTTTTATGGCGGAAGCCTTTGTTTTTCTTATACTATAAACCAAAAAATCTTGACTTTCCTATAGTGGAACAAAGGCGCGGGGCGTCCGTTTAGCAACCGAATGGAACAAATCCACGGAGATAAAGGAATCATGCCACTAAAACAGAGGTATGCCAACGTCAGGGCGGCAAGTCCGTTTTTAGTCGGCCTTTCTCTTAGCGACGAACCGATGATACTTATCGTAGGGCGCATTTCTAAAGTCGCATCATTGCTGGGCTCATGTGCCAGACGTGGCTATTCGGTTATTTCCTTGTCCACTACGCCTCATTTTATACTTTCTTACATTCGGACACAAAACTGGGAATCAGTACCTTACATAGAAAAAGTGTTTTTTCAAGGACAACCGCAATCTTAGACTTTGATCTACTATTTCAAGTGGGGGAAAGATAACCGCTACTGATTAGAGATTTCACTTTATACGTGCTCATGTAGAGGACCGTTGGATTATTTCATAAGGGATTTCTATTTTATCTAATGTTCGGTTTACAGCAAGCTCAAAGGCCTGCGCTCCTAAAGCTGAAAGTCGGTGGTTAACTGTTGTAATTCCTAAGACTTCTCCAATTGGTTGATTTTCTTGCCCTACAATTGCAACCTCTTCGGGAATTTGCAGTTTGTTATACTGACAATATTGGAAAATTCCCCCTGCTACTTCATCGCCATTAGCGTAGATTGCTGTAGGTCGGTTCTTTTGATTCAAAAGTATTTCTGCAGCTTTGTAACCATCTTCTAAGCAAAAGCAATTTCCAATGTGAAATTTTTGATACATTTCTCCAATAACGTTCTGATAAGCGTTGATTGTCTGTTTTGTACTTATACTTTCATTTCCCCTTGCCGTCGTAAAGGCAATTCTTTGATGCCCTTTCTGTTTCAGCATTTGAAATACTTCTAAGTATGAGGCGAAACGGTCTACATAAGCACAACCTATTTCCTCTCTTTCCGTGTATTCACAAGAAATAATTGTTCCGTATTGTGTAAAGGGGATAATTTTGTCCCAATGATTTGCTTTTGACGTTATGATGAGAGCATCTAATTGTTTGCTTTTCAGCATAGCCAAATATTCCAGTTCTCTTTTTTTATTATACTTAGAAGGAAGTACAGTTACCGAAAAATCTAACTCACTGGATTTGTTTAGAATACCATGAAGCATTTGATCAAATGCTTGATTATTGTTATAGGGGATAATAACACCTATTCTTTTTGTTTCCCCACGTATTAAATCAATAGCGTTATTGTTAGGTGTATAATTAAGCTCTTTGATAATCTGTTTCACCTTTAATCTTTTCTCTTCTGAAACATACTTATAATTATTTAATACTCTTGAAACCGTTGAAACAGAGACACCGGCTAATTTTGCTATATCATGAATGTTCGTCATTACTATGCTCCTTATATTAAAATAGGCGGCTAAATAAGCCAAGCAAAACTAGAACTCCTAAAATAATCCACCAAATATTTTTAGTGAAGGAGCGTGGGAGACGTTTTTTGTTCCAGCGGTTTGGGTCAAATTGGATATCATCATCATCTCTGTAACGGTTGCGTCTTGCAATGGCTGCCCACGGATTATAGCTATTTGCACCTGCTAAAATAACGGGTGCTATGATAAAACCGCCGAGGAAACCAAAAACATGGCCGGAAACATTGATGCCTGGATTGAAGAATGTCATGACTAGACCAATAATTAAAATAGTAGTAACCATTTGCGAACTAATTTGGTCGATAAGGTGTTTTCGAAATAACACCATAAAAATATAGATGCCGAACAGTCCAAAGATTGCCCCTGATGCTCCTACATGGTTATAGTATAAATCTTCCACGAAATAAGTCCCTAGATTTCCGAATATGCCAGCAAAAAGGTAGCCAAGGATAAATTTGGTTCTCCCAAGCATTTGTTCTAAAGCAGGACCAAATAGAACAAGGGAGAAGGAGTTAAACAGTGCATGCATTAAATCAACATGGAGAAATATCGGGGAAATCAATCGCCAATATTCACCTTGCTCAACCCAATAATTACTTCCACTCCCTAACTGGTAAAGCCATATACCAAACGGTAATTGTAAAAGATTAATCACTAGCCATAAACCTAAGTGAACGATTACAAGCGTGGAAACGATTGGATAGGATTGCATAAATTCTTTGATACTTCTTTCATGTCTTATAAACATTTGGTTCCTCCATGGAATAGGTTTTTAAATTGCCTAACAAGGTGTATGATAGAATTAAGCTCACAGGAAGTTGGTTTTAACTAATTTGGTTGCTTTTCTATTTTTTAAGCATACACGTTTATAATTAATTTTATCCTACTAAATGCTATTTATAAAGTCGAATAAAAATGACAAATGAAGGTTTTTTGCAACGGTTTATATCAAGTAGTTGTATTTTACATTTAAGGGAATGATTCAAATCGTTAAACATAATCCTTTTATTGAGCTGTATACATGTGGCTCAGTAACCGAGTAGTAAGCATTTAAGCTTAGAAAGTAAGCTGTTTTGATCTTTATGAACGTTTATGAACATGAAAGAAGTGTTCAAAACGATGTTTGTAATCGTGACATCAACTAGTAGGTCACAATTAACTATTTGTTTTATCCCAATAAGACTCCCCTTCAGGAGTTGGATAATCTGTACAGCAACAAGTCTAAGTGGAAGATAACCGCTACCTAAATGCCCTATTTCGAAAGCGGCCTTTAGGTCACTATTACGGTGCTAACAAGCCGTGGGAGATACAATTAAAATCGCCACGGCTGGAAGATCCACTTTATAATGTACTTCAATCATAAGTATTGTAGCAACTGTATTAAACATTTATTTTCCGTTAGTGATCTTATTGTTACGAAAAGGAGAAAGAGATGATTAAAGGAATTGGTATTGATATTATTGAACTGGAACGCATTAAACAGAGCATAAAGAACAATGGACGCTTTATAGAACGGATTTTAACGCCTGCAGAGAGAGAAGGTTATAGATTATTAACGAGTGACAAAAGGAAGGTAGAATATGTTGCTGGGAGATTTGCAGCAAAGGAAGCATTTGCTAAAGCTGCTGGTACTGGCATCGGTAAGCTCTCGTTTCAGGATATAGAAGTAACAAAACTGGAGAATGGATCTCCTGTGTTAAATGTAAAAGGATTTGAATCGGTTGCCATATTTGTATCGATCTCCCACGCAAAGCATTATGCTGTAGCCCAGGTTGTTCTAGAAGCGCAATCATAGTTTTGGTACGGTCGAAAATAAGCAAGTAGACCTTTCATTTATTTCAAAGTTATTTTGTGGGAAATGGAAAAGCTTTTCATACAGAAAATGATGCTGCTTTTTAAATAGATATAGTACAAGAGATAATAACGAATGCATAATCACAAGGTTTGTCTCATATAATTTAGTGCGGGTAGGAGGGAACAAATTTGTTTATTGTCACCGCGAAAGAAATGTACGATATGGATCGTTTAGCAATGCAGGAAATTGGTTTGGATGGAAAATTGCTGATGGAAAATGCCGGACGAGCTGTTGCGTGGAAGGTAATGAGGAAGATTTCTCAGACGGATAAAATTTGTGTATTGGCAGGGGCAGGTAACAATGGTGGGGATGGATTTGTTATTGCACGTACGTTGCTGGATCATAACTATCATGTAGAGGTATTGCAAGTAGTTCCAAATGATAAAGTTACGGGCGATGCATATGATCACAAGCGTATTTATGAAAAATGTGGAGGTCAAGTTGTTCCGTATGAGACTGGATCTATCCAGATGGTTAAAGAAGCAGACGTACTCATTGATGCGATGATCGGTATTGGGATCAAAGGCGAAGTACGGGAACCATTTGCTTCACTTATTTCGCTTATCAATGCGGAACAAAGCTATGTCATTTCTGTAGATATTCCTTCAGGGGTACCAGCAGATGAAGGCGGAGAATCGTTTCACGCTGTACAAGCTGATTACACCATCATTATCGGTGCACCAAAGCAGAGTGTTTTTCTTCCTTACACTGCAAGCTATTATGGAGAATGGGAGGTTGTTTCTATTGGCTTGCCGACGTTTATTTTTAAGCGTCTTACAAGTAAGGGGATGTGGCAGCTAGAGGATGTGAAGAAGACTTTGCCAAAACGTCAGTTATTTGATCATAAGGGCAATCATGGTAGGGGATTGATTATTGGTGGCTGCAAGGAAATGCCCGGTGCTTTATCCATGTCTGTACAAGCAGCATTAAAGTCAGGAGCTGGTTTGATAATGGGTGCCAGTTCTCTACCTGTTATTCAGATGATTGCAGGAAATTGTGTCGAAGCTACGTACTCTGCTTTATCAGCGACAGACGGCTATCTCGATAACCATTCAGAGATAAATCTAGACTCTTATGATGCAATTGCTATTGGAATGGGGTTAGGTCGAAAAGAATGTACAAAAGACCTAGTAAAGTATGTAATAGAGAAAGCAACATGCCCCATTATTATCGATGGTGATGGTCTGTATCATTTATCTCAACTGTTGCCTCAAATAAATGAAAGAACGCACCCATCCGTTATTACTCCCCATCCTGGAGAAATGGCAATGCTATTGGGGGTCTCGGTTCGTGAGTTATTGAAGCAGCCATTTCAATATGCAAAGGAATTTGCCACAGCTTACCGTGTCTATGTAGTCTTGAAAGGAAGATACACGATTGTTACTTCCCCAGAGGGTGTGCAAATGGTAAACCCCACAGGCAATCCGGGGCTTGCTAAGGGGGGAAGTGGTGACGTCTTAACAGGAATTGCTTTGGCCATGGTGATGCAAAAGCAAAGCTTGTTACAAGCTTTAAGTAATGCCTGTTATATTCACGGTATGTCGGCAGATTTACTAGTACAGCATCAGCATTCTGAACATGATTTACTTGCAACCGATGTAATTAACGGAATAACTGATGTATATCGTACCATTTCGAGTAGTGGATGATATGGGTTCCCTTTGTTTTACGTTAGAAAAGGATAAAGATGAGCGCTATGTGGTGTAATCATCATGGATGTCCTAAGTATAAGTACAACGAGGCAGTCGCCTGCGTCTAAAGGCTTGGCGCTAGCTAAGTTTGCTTTAATTAACTGAGACAAGGGAGATATGTACATGAAGATGAAAATCAGTGGGTTACTTATGTTATTCGGCCTCGTAATCGTATTAGCTGCTTGTGGAGAAAAGACACAAGAGGATGTTGTTGCAGATTTAAAGGAAACAGTCGAGAAAATGGACGGCTATAGAGCGAAAGCAGAAATGAATATGAATACAGGTCAAGAGCAACAAACATTTCAAATCAATATTTGGCACAAAAAAGATGATATGTATCGCGTTGGATTATCGAATAAGTCGGATGAAAAAGGCAACCAAATTATTTTAAAAAATGACGATGGGGTATTTGTATTAACCCCAGCATTAAACAAAAGCTTTAAATTTCAGTCAGAATGGCCGCAAAACAGTAGTCAACCGTATCTGTATCAATCTTTAATTCAAGATATTGAGAAGGATAAGGAAGCAGAATTTGAGGTTAGAGACTCGCATTATGTGTTCAAGACAAAAACGAATTATCAAAGCAATAACAACCTGCCTTATCAGGAAATTTATCTTGACAAAAAATCGTTACATCCCACTCAAGTAAAGGTGCTAGATAAAGATAAAAATGCTCTGGTCGATGTTAGCTTTTCTAGTTTTGATAGCAAAGCAAGCTTTAAAGATGATGATTTTTCGATGAAGAAAAACATGGGAAGTGAAGAGTCGGAAGAAGCTGAAGAAACAGCTGCTATAACTGAGGAGCAGGAAGCGCTCACGGTCTTTTACCCATCGTACATGGCAGGAGCAGAACTGACTGAAAAAAAAGAAACGTCAACAGAAACCGGAGATCGCGTTATTTTAACGTTTGAAGGGGAAAAGAATTTTACACTGGTTGAAGAAAAAGCACAAATACGGACGACCATGGCAACTCCTAATGAAGTAGAAGGCGAGATTGTAAATTTAGGATTTGCAGTAGGCGCAATAACAGATAATTCTATTGAGTGGACGCATAACGGGGTAGATTTTATGTTAGCAAGTGAGGAGTTGACGAAGGAGGAGCTCATTGAAGTTGCGAAATCTGTCCAAAGGAAAGAAGTTAAATAATTTTCAGACAAGGGCCAAGCAGACTCTATCGTGGATGAGTCTGCTTTTTCATTGCACTATAGGAAAGTATAAGATTTTTTGGTTTATAGTATAAGAAAAACAAAGGCTTCCGCCATAAGACTTGACGACAAGCCAAGTTTTTCTAAAGAGATAAGAAAGTATAAATTTAGGCGCTTGGAGATAACAAAATAACCGAATAGCCACGTCCGGCTCTATCGCCCAGCAACGATGCGACTTTAGAAATGCGCCCTCCGATAAGTCCTCATCGGTTCGTCGCAAAGAGGAAGGCCCGACTAAAAACGGGCTTGCCGCTCAGGCGTCGGCATACCCCTGTTTTTAGTGGCATGATTCCTTTATCCCGTAAAAAGGCGTTGTAGACTCCCACTTCAAGAATGGAAGATGTGAGCTGAACAAGTCGAAGCGGGAGGTAACAGCACCTAAATCCCCGATTCGTTCCATTCGCTACGTTGCTAAACGGGGCGCTTGGGCATTTGTTATTTGAACAAAAACGGAGCAAGCATTGACAGGGTATATACAACGAGAAATAATAGGAAGTATCAATTTTGCACAGACTATTTGGTATGAAAGGGGTAAGCAATTTGGAAATTCATCGAAATACATGGATAGAAATAGATTTGGATGCAGTTGCATATAATATAAAACAAATACAGAAAAAGCTTCCAAAAGAAACAAAAGTAATGGCAGTAGTAAAGGCAGACGGCTATGGGCACGGGAGTATCCAAGTTGCTAAAAAAGCTTTACAAGCTGGAGCAGATTATTTAGCAGTGGCATTATTAGAAGAGGCGATTAAGTTACGCGAGGCATCCATAACAGCCCCTATTCTTGTGTTAGGCTGGGTTCCGCCAGCATCAGCGATAGAAGCAGCAAAACACGGTATTACGCTAACCTTTTTTCAAAAAGACTGGCTGGAACAAGTAAATAGCTATTCATTTTCTAAGCCGCTTCATCTTCATTTAAAAGTGGATACCGGAATGGGTCGGATAGGCATAAGGACGAAAGAAGAGATGCAGGATATTTTACACGCATTAAACAAAAATCGCAGCATATATTTAACTGGGGTGTTTACTCATTTTGCAACAGCAGATGAACCTGAGTCGACGTATTTTGAGGAACAGCGAACTCGCTTTAAAAGACTCCTTTCCCGACTTAAAGAACAAGGTCTAGAAAATCTTGATGTTCACGTCGGTAACAGTGCTAGTGCCATACGTCTGCCGGAGGACATGTATGACTATGTTCGATTTGGGATTGCGATGTATGGATTATATCCTTCTCAAGCAGTAAAAGAAAAGGGGGAGATAGATTTAAAACAAGCTTTTTCTTTGCACAGTAAGCTCGCTCATGTAAAAAGATTACAACCAGGAGACTGTGTTAGCTACGGGTGTACGTATCAAGCAGAAACGGAAGAGTGGATTGGCACGCTTCCTATTGGTTATGGAGATGGTTGGTTAAGAAGGATGCAGGGCTTTTGCGTACTAGTGAATGGAATACGGGTACCTATTGTCGGAAGAATTTGTATGGACCAAACGATGATCAGATTGGATCAAGCGTATCCAGTGGGGACTAAGGTGACGCTTATTGGTTGTCAAAACGATGCATGCATTTCAATGGATGAAGTGTCGGATTATGCTGAGACCATTAATTATGAGATTCCTTGTATATTGAATAACCGTGTTCCTCGTATTTATAAAGGGCAGTGAGCACAAAGTTATTTTGGAAATGGTTCGAATTGTATAGTGTATGTTCTAAAAGCGAGCAGCAAGATCTGTTAAAGCAGAAATGGCTGAAAAATAGCGCTTGCTGAGTTCTGGTGTTTTATTACAACGTTACTACTTGCATGTGACTTCCGGAGGTGACATTCGCAAAGCTGTTAACGTATCAGCGCAGACGAAATGAGGCTTTTTGAACAATCGCTAAAGATACTGTTGAATAAAGGCTTATTCTATTTGCTATACCACAATAAAGGTAATAATAAACGACAAAACAAGATATTTTTTGGGGAATTTTTAAGGAACCCTTTGCAAACAGGCGAATTCAATGATATTATAAAAATAACTTCTACAAAGTTCGTTCAACAGTTGGCGGAGGTGTGATGGTTTTGTCAGAAAGCTTGCAAGAAGTATTAGTTAAAATACCGAAAAACCTGTTAAATGAGGTGGATGGTCTGGTGAAGTATGAGAATAGTGATTTGAGTGATTTCATATGTCAGGCAACAAGGAACTATCTTCAGCATAAAAGAGATGAGCACTTTCAACAATTTCGCGAAACCATGGAAAAAGGTTATGCAGAAATGGGTCGTATTAATTTGACAATTGCTTCAGAAGCTTTTCAAGCTGAAGAGGAAGCAAAAAACACCTTGGAACGCTCTGTGATCGGGGTGTAACCATTTGATCGTACAAAGAGGCGAAGTGTATTTCGCTGACCTTTCCCCTGTTGTTGGATCAGAACAGGGAGGCATCCGCCCGGTATTGATCCTGCAAAATGATATCGGGAATCGTTTCAGTCCTACCGTTATTGTTGCTGCAATTACAGCGCAAATTCAAAAAGCAAAGCTCCCTACTCATGTGGAGATTGATGCAAAACGATATGGGTTTGACCGTGATTCCGTTATTTTGCTAGAGCAAATACGAACACTTGATAAACAACGGTTAACAGATAAAATTACAAAATTAGATAAAGAAATGATGAAAAAGATCAACCAGGCATTGGAAATCAGTTTAGGACTGAAGGATATGTATGATCAATGATAATCCTCTTGTGATATGACAAGAGGATTTTTTACAAGATAAGCAACCACTATAGCTCGCATTTCGAGTTACCATCTATTATGAAAATAAATTTTAAATCTAAATGAGGTATATACCGTATTCATTATGCGTTTTATGTCATAATTTTAGAACTGGATGTTTTGGAAAAGTAAAATGGTCAGTATTAGTGTTGATAAAGAACCCGCAGATAGTAAAGTGATTATTTTTCGTCTATTGTCCTCTTTGGAAGATTTTATAAGCTCTCGAAACACCATAATCCATATAATAGTAGAAACTATAGCTACTATGTTAATGATATCTGTAGACATAATTGATTCCCCTTTCATTTATATTATAATCGGATTCACCGTTTAAGCTCCAGTCATTATAGCCTCTGTCACCCTATATACGAATTAGAAGAATTAAAAGTTTCATTTATTAAACCATCCTCGCTGTTTTGCTGCAATCCCTCTAAATCGTTGTATCTCCTTGAGTCAGCGGTGGTAATTATCGATATTATACAGGTAAAGTCCCTTCGTGCGAACTTTTCCTCAGGACAATAAAATCCATCTTGATTTTTGTACCTAGATTTTTGTTTGATAATAGTTCCTGTAAAGCGCCATGAAGTAAGAGAACCATAAATATTCTTTTCTCTGTTGGATTTGTTTTTGAATGGTTTTTAGGAACAGCCTTGCTCTCACGGTCATTATCAATTCTACCATTTGTTGTTTATCATTTTTTAAACAATTCCCCTAAGTGCTATTCAAAAAACAGGACTTGCTCTCGGCTCCTTTAAAGTAACGAAATCCAGCGAATTAAATTTTGTCTGCTATAAACCGATGCTGATACATCCGAGTGTCGAAGTATCTGAGAAAATGGAGTTTTTAGCAGCAGTTTTGTACAGGAATGAAGATCTTCTTGGATTCATTATGTGGGTTGTTTTACATAAGACCATAACGAGGAAATGCTTGAGTCTTTTTGGCGTATTTTGAACATCGCTTTAATGGAATATTATTTCATTCTGTTTTTGTTTCTGTGTTACAATAAATGTTGATATGTCTTGAATTTTGTAAGATTTCCTCGATGCGAGCGTGGTGACATCTTGTACTTTAAGGCTTTAGGAATACAGTAAGCAAGCTACTTAACGTTTAAGTATGCTTGACATATATGACATGAATGGGAGTCTTACACTTATAAATGATATGACTTAACGAGGTAGCAATCAAGTAAACTGGGGGTAATGAAATGGATGATAAGTTAAAAAAAATTGCTATTGAAAACAGTGATTCTATTGTTCAGCTTTGGATGCAAGAAATTAATTCTTTAAAGCTAGATAATTATACAGCAAGTATTTCTGATGAGTTATTTGAAAGTACAAATCGCCAATTTGTTAATGTTATTTTTACAAGCCTTAAAAATGCTGGCTCGCCAAAAGCGGTTGAAGAATTTTCGGAAAAAATTATTAACCTCGGTTGGCCGTTGAGTTATATTACTGATGGCTTACAAGTATTTCGTAGGGTTACAATCGATTATATTTTGGGCCAATATGAACAGCTTGACCCAGCATTTATTTCCAATGTGTTGAAAAGTGTTGATACATGGGTGGAACCATTAATCCGACAACTCGTAAATGAGTATTCAGGAAGCTGGGAAAACACAGTATCATTACAACGAGTGGCGCTGCAAGAATTATCTGCTCCATTGATTCCTGTTATGGATGGGATTACGATTATGCCTTTAATTGGAACGGTGGATACAGATCGTGCCAAATTAATTATGGAAAATTTACTGGACGGTGCAATTAAACACAATTCAGAAGTTGTTTTGATCGACATTACTGGAGTTCCTGTCGTGGATACGATGGTGGCGCATCATATTATACAAGCAGCAGAAGCTGTTCGTTTAATCGGTGCAACATGTATTCTTGTTGGTATTCGACCGGAAATTGCCCAAACCATTGTTAACCTTGGGATTGATTTAAGCAAGTTTCCAACGAAAAGTTCCTTGAAGAAAGGGTTTCGTACAGCGCTCGAATTGACAGATCGCCAAATTGTTGATTTGGAAAATAGAGCAGATAGTATAGAGCAAATGATTCAATCGTTAAAAGGAGAGTGAACAGCGTGCGAATACCTATTTTAAAGCTTCACAATTACCTACTTATCTCCATACAAACAGAAATCGATGATCAAACAGCCATTCAATTTCAGGAAGACTTGTTAGATAAAATCCACAAAAATGGTTCTACAGGTGTAGTCATTGATTTAACTTCCGTCGACATCATTGACTCTTTTATTGCCAAAGTTCTAGGTGATGTTGTAACAATGTCAGATTTAATGGGGGCAAAGGTAGTTTTAACAGGAATTCAGCCTGCCGTAGCAGTTACGTTAATTGATTTAGGTATTCACCTGAAAAATGTACCGACTGCATTAAACTTAGAGCAAGGCCTTATTAAACTCTACCAGGATTTGGGGGAATAGCCAATGAAGCCTCAATCTTGCGTGAATATAAAAAAAGAATGGGATATAGTAGGTGCACGACAGCTAGGTAGAGATATTGCAAGGGAAATTGGTTTTGGCACTGTTGATCAGGCTAGAATCGCTACGACCATATCGGAACTAGCAAGAAATATTTATTTATATGCAGATCACGGGCAAATATGTTTTGAAGTCATTGATACGTTTGAGCAAAAAGGATTATGCATTATTGCCATAGATATTGGTCCTGGGATTGAAGATGTTGGACAAGTCTTAGAAGATGGTTATTCAACCTCCGGTGGGTTGGGTGCAGGTTTACCTGGTGTGAAGAGGCTAATGGATGAATTTGACCTTCAATCAGAAGTTGGTAAAGGGACTCGTGTAAAAGCGATCAAATGGCTAAGATAAAATTCATTTTATGCTACCGTTACAAAAATATAGGAATAACTGTGGGAATATAAGCGTTATAGCTTAATAGAAGAAATGCAACGGAGTGTAGTAGACGCATGTTTTGATTAATTTTATTATATCTAAGAGCTATTAACTGCTTCCCATTATCCAGTTGTCATGGAGAGTGAGGGGGAAAATAATGAGCGGTTTAATGAAATTAGATACAGAAGCTTATAAAGCATTAATGAAACGATACATTGAAACAAGAGATGAACAATCGCTATATGAAATTGAACAGGCTAGTAAAGCGTTTATTAAAAATAATGTTCTTCCTGATGAAATTGTAAATATGCATATTCAATCTCTCCAAGACTTGTACCCAAATTTAAGTGAAGACATTCAATATTCCATGAATTTTTTACTAGAAGCAATGATTGCCTATGGGATTGCTCATCAAGAGTATCAGCAGCTTAGAGAAAAGCAATCTGAATTAAAAGCGGAAATATCAGTTGCAGCTAGCATGCAAGAAACACTTCTGGAAACAAAGAAGCCGAATATTGAAGGTTTAGACATTGGAGTTATAAGTGTTCCTGCACACCAAATGAATGGCGACTACCATCATTTTGTGAAAGGAAGAGATGGATCATTAGGAATTGCGATGGCTGATGTGATTGGAAAGGGCATTCCCGCTGCCTTGTGCATGTCGATGATCAAATATGCCATGGATAGTTACCCTGAGGATGCAATGACGCCTAAAGCTATATTAGCAAATATGAATCGAGTCGTGGAAAGAAACGTTGATCCAAGTATGTTTATTACGATGTTTTATGCCCAATACCTCCCTTCTGACCATACACTTCGTTACGCTTCAGCCGGTCATGAACCAGGATTTTATTATAACTCTAGTCAGGACGTTTTTGTTGAATTGAAAACAAAAGGTCTTGTTTTAGGTGTTACACCGGATACTACTTATCCCCAGTATGAACTGAAAATAGAGCAGGGGGATATGGTGATTCTCCTAACCGACGGAGTTACAGAATGCAGGGATGGCGAACGCTTTATTGAGCGGGAAGAAGTATTAGATGTCATTAAGCAGAACGCCCATTTGCCTGCGCAGGTGATGGTTGATCAAACATTTAAATATTTTGAACGTTTACAGGACTTTGAACTGCGGGATGATTTTACATTACTTATTTTACGCAGAGAAGTTTAAGCATTTTCAGTAATGGGTATTAGTAAGTGTAATGTGGTCTTATTGAATACGCATCTAATACCTCGTGTGTTTATCCCGTATGTAAGGCGCTCTACGATTTTCACTTCAAGGTTGGAGGTGAAAACAAATAAGCCTAAGCGGGAGATAACAACATCTAAATAGGTCATACCCTTGTGGTACGAAACATTCAGTAGGAAATGGAGGCAAACTCTTCCTGAATGAAGTTTTATTTTACACTATAGGAAGTATAAGGTTTTTTGGTTTATAGTATAAGAAAAACAAAGGCTTCCGCCATAAGACTTAGCGACAAGCCAAATTTTTCTAATTATGTTGTGATTTAGGAGGGAAAGTATGAATCTAACGATTAATGTGGTGAATGAAGGACCAATGAAATCGGTTGTTTACTTGGTTGGAGAAATTGACGCTTATACTGCTCCAAATTTAAAAGAAGCATTAATTCCGCTTACGAGGCAAGAGGAGCATCATGTAGAAGTAGATTTAGCGGAGATAAATTATATGGACAGTACTGGTCTGGGCACATTTATTAGTGCATTAAAATCATCGAAAGAGTATAGCAGTAAGCTTACGCTTGTGAATATCCAAGACCGTGTGCTTCGGTTATTTAAAATCACCGGCTTAGATGAAATCATGGATTTACGTGCTTCGATTCGAGGTGGGAGCGAATAATGGAGAAATTTGATTTTATTGAACTGAAGGTTCCAGCTAAAGCAGAATATGTAGGAGTTGTAAGGTTAAGTATTTCAGGAATTGCCAACAGAATGGGCTTTTCTTATGAAGATATAGAAGATTTGAAAATAGCTATATCAGAAGCCATTACTAATACGGTGACCCATGCGTATGATGAGGATGAGGATGGTGAAGTCACCATTGGATTTGGTGTCTATGAAGATCGATTGGAAATCATGGTTGCAGATCATGGTGGAAGTTTCGACTTAAATGAAATAAAAGATGGGATTGGACCATACAAAGAGACCGAATCGATTGAAGAATTAAGAGAAGGGGGTTTTGGTCTGTTTTTAATTAATGCATTAATGGATAAAGTTCAAATCAATAATCATTACGGTGTCATTGTATTAATGACAAAGTATATACATGAACATGAAGCTGAGGTGGGCTTGGATGACGACCAAATCTCAACCACACAATAGCGGAAGAGATGAGGTTTACCAATTAATTGAATCATTGCAAAAAAAGCCTACTGATGAGCAGCTACAGGAACAACTTGTACTCAAATATAAAGATCTTGTAGAATCAATTGCACGTAAATACTCGAAAAATAGTGCAATTCATGAAGACCTTGTCCAAGTAGGTATGATCGGTTTACTTGCTGCAGTCCGCCGGTATGATTCAACGTTCGGTAAATCTTTTGAATCTTTTGCGATACCTACTATTATCGGTGAGATAAAAAGATTTATAAGAGATAAAACATGGAGTGTACATGTTCCTAGACGTATTAAAGAATTAGGTCCCAAAATAAAAAAAGCCGTCGATGTTTTAACGATGGAAAATCAATCTTCCCCCTCCATTAAACAGATAGCAGACTATTTGCAAGTGACGGAAGAAGATATTTTGGAAACAATGGAAATGGGGAAAAGTTATAAAGCACTTTCTGTAGATCGGAAAGTAGAGGCAGATTCCGATGGCAGCACAGTTGCTATATTAGATTTAGTTGGCAAAGAAGAAACGGGATATGAACAGACGGATCAGAGAATGCTTTTGGAAAAAATATTTCCGATATTGTCTGAACGTGAACAGAAAATCTTACAATATACCTATTTTGAAAATAAGAGCCAAAAGGAAACTGGTGAATTACTAGGCATATCGCAAATGCATGTTTCACGGTTGCAACGACGTTCATTGCGTAAATTGCGAGAAGCAATTCAGTCTGAGAATTCGGAGGTCTTTGATTAAAGATGGAACAAGTCCAGGTGTCTGTATTTCAACAAGCGAAAACAGGCAATTACTACTGTGGTGATAGCTTCTTTTATGAAGAGACAGACCGTGATTTTGTCTGCGCCATTGCGGATGGGTTAGGCAGTGGTGAATTGGCAAAAGAATCGTCTCAGGTTGTCATTGATATTATTAAGAGCAATATCCACGCAAGTATTGAAACAATTATCAAAAAATGCAATGAGCAGTTACAAGGAAAACGCGGTGTGGTCATCGGTATTCTCAAGCTTGATTTTCTAGCGTCGATGTATTCTTTTTCTTCCATCGGCAACATTGGCATTCTAACAATTACTGACAATAAGCAGAAAAAGCGTAATATCCCCAATGCTGGCTATTTAGCAGGCTACCATCGACCATTTAAAATTGTTCGTGAGAAGTTGCAGCCAAATATGATGTTTATTATGTTTTCTGACGGTGTAACTGATCGAGATTTATCGCAAAAATACTTAATGACGAAAAATGTACAAGAAATTACGGAAACATTTAAACATATATCAAATGTAAACAGAAGTGACGATACAACATTAATCGCCATGCACTATAAGGGGGCTGATTGAAAGCAAATCAGCCCTCCATGCTGGGGTGTGGATGTACATATATTAAAATGGCAGCTAATTTAATAGCGAGGGAGTAATGGTTTGTTGTTCCCAGTCTTTACGAATGATTGCATAAAGCGCAGTATCAGGAAATAGTTCCATCTGCGTTTTCCCAAGCACTTCTCAAGTAACCTTCTTTGACAAAATTGGATTTAAAGAAAGCTTTTCTCATCGCTATATTATCATGCTTCTATTCTGATCTTTTCTTCAAAGTTTGTAAATACATAATCCGCAATCCAATTAACTGCTTTTGTTCCGTACCCTTTTCCTCTCATATTGTTTGCGATTCGAACATCTAAGAGTATTGGAATGGTATCAGAAATATCTCCAATAATTATTAAACCAATCTTCGCCCCATTTTTTCCATCCAGAATGTTTCTTTGTCCTCTTCGAACCACCCATTATTGTAACTGATTATAACATCTGCTTCTGTGAAAGTGGATTTTACGTGAAAGCTCCAGTGATTCAAGGTATATAAAGCAATGAGTTCATCTTGTAAGATAAGCAAGTATAAAATGAGGTGCTTGGGGATAACGAAATAACCGACTAGCCACGTCCGGCGCATGAGCCCAGCAACTAGGCGATTTTAGAAATGCGCCCTACGATAAGTTCTCATCGGTTCGTTACCTCACCGTGATTCCTTTATCTCCGTTGATTCGTTCCATTCACTACGTTGCTAAACGGGCGCCCCGCGCCTTTGTTCTTCCCCTGTAGTTTTTTAAATTCCATTTTCATCACTCCTTTTTAATACAATTTAAAAATGTATAAATAGTTATTGTATTTAGGTTGATAGCACTCCCATTTCAATAAGCATGTCAGACCGATAGTGGGAAAGCAAGCTCTTTTTTGATAAAATAGACAACATGAGTAAAGGAGGAAAGCATGTGGCAAATGAAATCAATCAAGAATTAACGTTATGGGTATCGAAGGAAACAGAAGTAAAAGCACCCATTGTCAATAAAGTAATTGCTTTACTAGAAGATGGAAACACGGTCCCATTTATTGCTCGGTATCGAAAAGAAGCTACTGGTGGGTTAGATGAAGTACAAATTAAATCCGTTCAAGATAAATGGAAATATGCTGTTCATTTAGCAGAGAGAAAAGAAGAGGTGTTACGTAGTATTGCCGATCAAGGCAAGTTAACGGAGGAATTGCAACAGGAAATATTACAGGCTACGCAATTACAACGAGTTGAAGATTTATATCGTCCGTACAAGCAAAAACGTCGGACGAGAGCGACGATTGCCAAAGAAAAAGGGTTGGAACCGTTAGCTGAGCTTGTCTGGCAACAGGAAATCGTAGCGCTTGATGATGAAGCAGCGAACTATATTTCTGAGGAAAATGAATTACATACCATAGAAGATGTGTTGGCAGGGGTAAATGACATTATTGCCGAGTGGATTGCTGAAGAACCAGCTTTTCGAGAGTATTTGCGTGATGAGACGATGAAACGAGGCACAATTGAGTCGGAAGTAAAAGATCGTGACAAAGATGATAAGCAAGTATATGAAATGTATTATACGTTCCATGAGCAAGTTCGTTCATTAGTACCTCACCGTATCCTTGCGCTTAATCGTGGGGAAAAAGAAGAGGTTCTGAAAGTATCTATTCAACCTCCGACTGAACGGATATTGGAGTTTTTACATCAAAAAATAGTACAGCGTTCTGCTAGTAAACAAGTTGCAGAATTGTTACAACATGCGATTGAAGACAGCTATAAACGTTTGATACAACCCTCGATTGAGCGGGAAATTCGTAGTAGTTTAACGGAAAAAGCGGAGCAGCAGGCAATTGAAGTGTTTTCCAAAAACCTAAAAAGTCTTTTATTGCAACCACCTTTAAAAGGAAAAACAATTCTTGGTGTAGATCCTGCTTTTCGTACAGGTTGTAAGCTGGCTGTAGTCGATGAAACAGGGAAAGTTCACCATGTTGGTGTAATGTATCCGACTGCACCGAAAAAAGATACGGCAGGCGCGGAAAAAATAGTGCTGGAGTTGATGAAACAATACCCGATTGAATTAGTTGCCATTGGTAATGGAACAGCCTCCAGAGAAACAGAGCAATTTATTTCAGATGTTATTTATAAGCACCAACTGTCCATCCCATATATTATCGTGAACGAGGCTGGGGCTAGTGTGTATTCTGCATCTAAGCTTGCAAGAGAAGAGTTTCCTGATTTACAAGTAGAAGAACGAAGTGCCGTGTCCATAGCTCGTCGAGTGCAGGACCCATTAGCGGAATTAGTTAAAATCGATCCGAAATCGATTGGTGTAGGACAGTACCAGCATGATGTTAGTCAAAAAGCGCTAAATGAATCTTTATCCTTTGTCGTGGAAACAGCGGTTAACCAAGTTGGAGTAAATGTAAACACTGCTTCTTCTTCCCTTTTACAATATGTATCTGGTTTAAGTAAAACAGTTGCCAATAATATCGTAAAGCGGCGTGAAGAAGAAGGGAAGTTTACAAATCGAAAACAATTGAAAAAGATCCCTCGCCTAGGTGCTAAAACATACGAGCAGGGAATTGGGTTTTTGCGGATTATGGACGGAGATCATCCATTAGATCGAACGCCGATACACCCGGAAAGCTATAAGGTAACAGAACAGTTACTGCATATTATCGATTGTTCACTAGAAGATATCGGTTCAGATAAGTTGAAGAAAGCTGTACAATCGATTCATAACAGAGAAGTCGCCGAGCAATTAGAGATAGGTGAGCCGACACTTCATGATATTGTACAAGCATTAGTGAAGCCAGAGCGTGACCCACGTGACGACTTTCCACAACCGATTTTAAAGAAAAATGTTTTATCACTAGAAGATATAGAACCTGGGATGGAATTACAAGGTACTGTCCGAAATGTAGTTGACTTCGGCGTGTTTGTAGACATTGGCGTGAAGCAGGATGGACTTGTTCATATTTCAAAAATGTCTCATTCTTTTGTGAAACATCCAATGGATATCGCTTCAGTAGGGGATGTTGTTACAGTGTGGGTAGATGATATCGATGTTAATAAAGGAAGAATTGCATTATCCATGATTCAGGAAAAATAAGTACATTTTCAGTTGCGTTGTTATCTGATATTTAAGCTGAGTAAAGATCTTGTGTTTGACTAATACGTTTACCAAAAAAAAGCATGGCTGAAATGCCATGCTTTTTTGCTGTATAAGAAACATAAAATGAGATGCTTGGGAATAACGAAATAACCGAATAGTCACGTCCGGATCCATCGCCAGCAACTAGGCGACTTTAGAAATGCGCCCTAAGATAAGGCCTCATCGGTTCGTCGCTAAGGGGAAGGCCGACTAAAAACGGGCTAGCCGCTCAGGCGTCGGCATACCCCTGGTTGCAGGGGCATGATTCCTAAATCTTTAGTTGATTCGTTCCATTCGCTACGTTGCTAAACGGGCGCCCCGCGCCTTTGTTCCACTATAAAAATGTAACCAAGCTGCAGTAGCTTCTGGGTTATGATTTTACACTTTCTGGTATTTGAAGACCAAGTCCTTGCGCAATACGCTCGCCCCACTCAGGATCAGCTTTATAAAAATGACCGATTTGACGGAGCTTAATTTCATCTCTCGTTACTGGTTTCATATGATCCACAAACGCTTGAATGAGTCGATCTTTTTCATCTGCTGACATTAAGCGATATAAATCCCCGGCTTGTGTATAATGGTCATCACTATCATAAGGTACACTATCTGCCTCACCGTAAACATCAAATGGTTTTATTTTTGCTGTTGGATCTTCAACTGGTCCATTCACACTATTTGGTTCATAGTTTGGTTTGTCTCCACCATTGCCATTAACTGCCATGAACCCGTCTCTTTGATAATTATTTACTTCTACTTTTGGACGATTGACGGGAATTTGGTGATGGTTTACACCAAGGCGATAGCGGTGTGCATCAGAATAAGCAAATAGACGTCCTTGCAACATCTTATCTGGAGAAGCTTCAATTCCAGGTACGAATTGCCCAGGAGAGAAAGCCGCCTGCTCAACTTCAGCAAAATAATTTTCAGGATTTCGATTTAATACCATTCGTCCGACTTCAATACGAGGATAATCTTTCTTAGACCATACTTTCGTTACATCGAAGGGATCCCACTTGTATGTTTTTGCATCTTCATAAGGCATAATTTGGACATATAATTTCCAAGCAGGGTAGTCCTTATTTTCAATTGCATTGTGTAAGTCTTCAATATGATAATCCGGGTTTTCGCCTGCAACTTTTTCTGCTAGAGAAGCTTCAAGTCCTTTGACACCCTGTTCACTAATAAAATGATACTTCACCCAGAATGCCTCTCCGCCTTTATTAACCCACTTAAATGTATGACTCCCATACCCATTCATATGTCTGAACGTGGCAGGAATTCCACGATCACCGTGTAGGTACGTGATTTGATGAAGTGATTCAGGTGATAGTGACCAGAAATCCCAGACCATATCTTTATCTTTTAAATGCGTTTTAGGATTCCGTTTTTGTGTATGAATAAAGTCAGGAAATTTAATTGCATCTCTTATGAAAAAGATAGGTGTGTTATTTCCAACTAAGTCATAATTTCCTTCATTTGTATAAAATTTAACTGCAAAGCCACGTGGGTCACGGACAGTATCAGCCGAACCGAGTTCCCCTGCAACGGTAGAAAAACGAATAAACATATCTGTGCGTTTACCTGCTTCACTAAGGAAATCAGCTTTCGTGTAATTAGCAATTTCGTCGTTTGTAACTTCGAAATATCCATATGCACCAGTTCCTTTGGCGTGAACAATACGTTCAGGAATCCTTTCTCTATTAAAATGAGCCAGCTTTTCTAGTAAGTGAAAATCTTGTATTAAAGTTGGACCATGCTGTCCAGCTGTGATGGAATTTTGGTTATCAGCGACGGGAGCGCCTGCTGCAGTTGTCATCCTATTTCTTTTATTCAAACTAATTCCTCCCCTTAAGTAAAATTAAATGATACTTATATTATAATACAAATTAAACAAAAATCAATATTTAATTAAAATCATTATAAATAATTTGCGGATGTTGATTACGTGCAAAAATATGTGTATGATAATGTTGTGAAAAAAGGAGGGGGTTTTTCAAATGCCGCTAATAAGTGATAAAGAACTCCATCATTGGGTAAATGATATATCCTTAACTTACTTTAACAAGCCGTTCATGCATAAGGTAATATTTAATGATCGACTAAGGACAACAGGTGGGAGATATATTCCTGTTAAAAAGATTATTGAATTAAATCCAAGATATTTGGAAGAAGCAGGAGAAGCAGAGTTTATAGGAATTATTAAACATGAACTTTGTCATTACCATCTTCATATTGAAGGAAAAGGGTATAAGCATCAAGATAAATCATTTAAAGAATTAATGCGTGCAACTAATTCTCCTAGATATTGCACTCCGTTACCTTCTCAGCAAAGACATAAGTATACATATATTTGCGAGTCATGTAATCAAACGTTTAAACGACAGAGGAAGGTGGATATAAAAAAGTACAGATGTGGTAAGTGTAAAGGAAAGCTATTCTTATTATAGAGACGACAGGGGGCAAAGACTTATATACGTGAAATACAAAATAAATAAGAGAAAGTAGAATAATCTATTGACGATTTTTGTCATTCATGGTAAATTAAATAAGCTGTCAATTACATATTAGTTGCAACAAGAAAAATTTCCTACAATAAAATGGTTTTAACCTATTGACATTTATCGAAAATTATTGTACTATATTTCTCGTTGCTATTCTTGATTAAAAAAATTCCACAGTAGCTCAGTGGTAGAGCAATCGGCTGTTAACCGATCGGTCGTAGGTTCGAATCCTACCTGTGGAGCCATACTTGGAGAAGTACTCAAGTGGCTGAAGAGGCGCCCCTGCTAAGGGTGTAGGTCGCGTAAGCGGCGCGAGGGTTCAAATCCCTCCTTCTCCGCCATTTCGTGGCCCGTTGGTCAAGCGGTTAAGACACCGCCCTTTCACGGCGGTAACACGGGTTCGAATCCCGTACGGGTCATTTTAAAAAAATGAATAGGTCGGGTCCGGTAGTTCAGTTGGTTAGAATGCCTGCCTGTCACGCAGGAGGTCGCGGGTTCGAGTCCCGTCCGGACCGCCATTGTTGGGCTATAGCCAAGCGGTAAGGCATCGGGTTTTGATCCCGTGTATCCTAGGTTCGAATCCTAGTAGCCCAGCCATTTTTTGATTCTTAAAACGTACAAGTCGCGAGTAATGATAGAAATGGAAGTTACTTGCATCTTTCACCAAGGATCAGGTTATACAAGCTATTATAAGAACTTAAAATGTTTGAATGATAAATAGGAGCCATTAGCTCAGTCGGTAGAGCATCTGACTTTTAATCAGAGGGTCGGAGGTTCGAATCCTCCATGGCTCACCATTAACAATACTGCATTGCGGGTGTGGCGGAATTGGCAGACGCGCTAGACTTAGGATCTAGTGTCTTCGGACGTGGGGGTTCAACTCCCTCCACCCGCATAATTACAGATAGATAACAATAGCTTTATTTAAAAGAAGTCACGAATGATAAATTTTTAGCGAGATTCCAATGATTATTCTCATTAATAATATCAAGACTTTTAGATAAAGCTGTGAAACACAAACACAGCCTTTTATTTTTTACTTTTTTAAGTCGCGGTCGTGGCGGAATGGCAGACGCGCTAGGTTGAGGGCCTAGTGGGTGAATAACCCGTGGAGGTTCAAGTCCTCTCGACCGCATTTCAAATCAGCTATATTGTTCATTAGCGCCCGTAGCTCAATTGGATAGAGCGTTTGACTACGGATCAAAAGGTTAGGGGTTCGACTCCTCTCGGGCGCGCCATTATACGGGAAGTAGCTCAGCTTGGTAGAGCACATGGTTTGGGACCATGGGGTCGCAGGTTCAAATCCTGTCTTCCCGACCATCGGATAGTTTTATAAGCGGGTGTAGTTTAATGGTAAAACCTCAGCCTTCCAAGCTGATGACGAGGGTTCGATTCCCTTCACCCGCTCCATATATGATTTATGGGCCTGTAGCTCAGTTGGTTAGAGCGCACGCCTGATAAGCGTGAGGTCGGTGGTTCAAGTCCACTCAGGCCCATTTGCTGAAACAGCAAATGAAGTTGCAACAACGTAAGCAGTTTGTTTTGATGAAATAGTTTATAATAAATTTCTTCGAAAAAGTTGTTGACATTCTCTTTTGAGGATGGTATGATATAAAAGTTGCTTCATTAAAAGCAATTAACAAATTTGCTCTTTGAAAACTGAACAAAACAACCAGTATGTCAAGAAAAGCAATCTCTGTTTTTCTTTTAAAAAATCGACCGAGAGCAATCTCGGAAGAAGCTAAGAATGATGAAGAACGGTGTTCATCATCACAAACTTTTATGGCAAATGAGTAACACGTTACTTATTTGCACAAGTGCAACTTCACTTTTGCAAACACCAAAAGTGAGTTTTCTATGGAGAGTTTGATCTTGGCTCAGGACGAACGCTGGCGGCGTGCCTAATACATGCAAGTCGAGCGCGGGAAGCAAGCAGATCTCCTTCGGGGGTGACGCTTGTGGAACGAGCGGCGGACGGGTGAGTAACACGTGGGCAACCTACCTGTAAGACTGGGATAACTCCGGGAAACCGGGGCTAATACCGGATGATACATATCGTCGCATGACGAGATGTTGAAAGGCGGCATATGCTGTCACTTACAGATGGGCCCGCGGCGCATTAGCTAGTTGGTGAGATAAAAGCTCACCAAGGCGACGATGCGTAGCCGACCTGAGAGGGTGATCGGCCACACTGGGACTGAGACACGGCCCAGACTCCTACGGGAGGCAGCAGTAGGGAATCTTCCGCAATGGACGAAAGTCTGACGGAGCAACGCCGCGTGAGTGATGAAGGTTTTCGGATCGTAAAACTCTGTTGTTAGGGAAGAACAAGTGCCATTCGAATAGGTTGGCACCTTGACGGTACCTAACCAGAAAGCCCCGGCTAACTACGTGCCAGCAGCCGCGGTAATACGTAGGGGGCAAGCGTTGTCCGGAATTATTGGGCGTAAAGCGCGCGCAGGCGGTCCTTTAAGTCTGATGTGAAAGCCCACGGCTTAACCGTGGAGGGCCATTGGAAACTGGGGGACTTGAGTACAGAAGAGGAGAGTGGAATTCCACGTGTAGCGGTGAAATGCGTAGAGATGTGGAGGAACACCAGTGGCGAAGGCGACTCTCTGGTCTGTAACTGACGCTGAGGTGCGAAAGCGTGGGTAGCGAACAGGATTAGATACCCTGGTAGTCCACGCCGTAAACGATGAGTGCTAGGTGTTAGGGGGTTTCCGCCCCTTAGTGCTGAAGTTAACGCATTAAGCACTCCGCCTGGGGAGTACGGCCGCAAGGCTGAAACTCAAAAGAATTGACGGGGACCCGCACAAGCGGTGGAGCATGTGGTTTAATTCGAAGCAACGCGAAGAACCTTACCAGGTCTTGACATCCTCTGACGCCCCTAGAGATAGGGAGTTCCCTTCGGGGACAGAGTGACAGGTGGTGCATGGTTGTCGTCAGCTCGTGTCGTGAGATGTTGGGTTAAGTCCCGCAACGAGCGCAACCCTTGATCTTAGTTGCCAGCATTTAGTTGGGCACTCTAAGGTGACTGCCGGTGACAAACCGGAGGAAGGTGGGGATGACGTCAAATCATCATGCCCCTTATGACCTGGGCTACACACGTGCTACAATGGATGGAACAAAGGGCAGCGAAGCCGCGAGGCCAAGCAAATCCCATAAAACCATTCTCAGTTCGGATTGCAGGCTGCAACTCGCCTGCATGAAGCCGGAATCGCTAGTAATCGCGGATCAGCATGCCGCGGTGAATACGTTCCCGGGTCTTGTACACACCGCCCGTCACACCACGAGAGTTGGTAACACCCGAAGTCGGTGAGGTAACCTTTTGGAGCCAGCCGCCGAAGGTGGGACCAATGATTGGGGTGAAGTCGTAACAAGGTAGCCGTATCGGAAGGTGCGGCTGGATCACCTCCTTTCTAAGGAATAGATAGGAAGCTTTGGCGTTGTTTGAACGTTGAAGCTAGACTATGCGGAAGACATACTTGGTTGTTTGGTTCAGTTTTGAGAGAGTAAATTATACCTCTCAAGGATAAAAGGATTTTCTGTTAAAATCCGTCACGTCCTGTGACGAACACAGAAGTCACGACATCCTGTAGAAACTTTGTACCTTGAAAACTAAATAAGAGTAACAACGACATCAAACTAAAAGCGGAAGCGAATGTGTAGCGATGTACAGACTGGACTGACTCGAAGGAGATAAAGGAAACACGGTGAACGCAAGTGAATCGATGTTGACTTATCGTATGGAGAGGAAGGAAGTCATGCTATTGCTATGAGCTGAAGCTAGAAAACCAAAAGCTGAAAAGTAATATGCTTATTCATAAATAGAAAGTTAGTTAAGTGAATAAGGGCGCACGGTGGATGCCTTGGCACTAGGAGCCGAAGAAGGACGGGACTAACACCGATATGTCCCGGGGAGTCGTAAGTAGACGTCGATCCGGGAATTTCCGAATGGGGGAACCCACTGCTCGTAATGGAGTAGTACTTTTATCTGAATTCATAGGATAGAAGAGGCATACCCGGGGAACTGAAACATCTCAGTACCCGGAGGAAGAGAAAGCAAATGCGATTTCCCAAGTAGCGGCGAGCGAAACGGAAACAGCCCAAACCAGAAGGCTTGCCTTCTGGGGTTGTAGGACACTCCATAGGAGTTATCAAGAGATTCTTTAGATGAAGCGATCTGGAAAGGTTGGCCAAAGAAGGTAACAGCCCTGTAATCGAAAAGGAATCTCCTCCGGAGTGTATCCTGAGTACGGCGGAACACGAGGAATTCCGTCGGAATCCGGGAGGACCATCTCCCAAGGCTAAATACTCCCTAGTGACCGATAGTGAACCAGTACCGTGAGGGAAAGGTGAAAAGCACCCCGGGAGGGGAGTGAAAGAGAACCTGAAACCGTGTGCCTACAAGTAGTCGAAGCCCGTTAATGGGTGACGGCGTACCTTTTGTAGAATGGACCGGCGAGTTACGATCGTATGCAAGGTTAAGTGGAAGACACGGAGCCGCAGCGAAAGCGAGTCTGAATAGGGCGATATAGTATGCGGTCGTAGACCCGAAACCGTGTGATCTACCCATGTCCAGGGTGAAGGTCAGGTAACACTGACTGGAGGCCCGAACCCACGTATGTTGAAAAATGCGGGGATGAGGTGTGGGTAGGGGTGAAATGCCAATCGAACACGGAGATAGCTGGTTCTCTCCGAAATAGCTTTAGGGCTAGCCTCAAGGAAAGAGTACTGGAGGTAGAGCACTGATTGAACTAGGGGCCCTCATCGGGTTACCGAATTCAGTCAAACTCCGAATGCCAGCTACTTATCCTTGGGAGTCAGACTATGGGTGATAAGGTTCATAGTCGAAAGGGAAACAGCCCAGACCGCCAGCTAAGGTCCCAAAGTATACGTTAAGTGGAAAAGGATGTGGAGTTGCCCAGACAACCAGGATGTTGGCTTAGAAGCAGCCACCATTTAAAGAGTGCGTAATAGCTCACTGGTCGAGTGACTCTGCGCCGAAAATGTACCGGGGCTAAACGTATCACCGAAGCTGCGGATTGTTCTACGAACAATGGTAGGAGAGCGTTCAAAGTGCAGTGAAGTCAGATCGTGAGGACTGGTGGAGCGCTTTGAAGTGAGAATGCCGGTATGAGTAGCGAAAAAAGAGTGAGAATCTCTTTCACCGAATGCCTAAGGTTTCCTGAGGAAGGCTCGTCCTCTCAGGGTTAGTCGGGACCTAAGCCGAGGCCGAAAGGCGTAGGCGATGGACAACAGGTAGATATTCCTGTACCACCTCATGAACGTTTGAACGATGGGGGGACGCAGTAGGATAAGGAATGCGCACGGATGGATGTGTGCGCCCAAGCAGTGAGAAAGTCGGATAGGCAAATCCGTCCGATAATTTCAAGCTGTGACGGGGAGGGAAATAGAGTACCGAAGTTCCGGATTTCACACTGCCAAGAAAAGCCTCTAGTAAGTTCATAGGTGCCCGTACCGCAAACCGACACAGGTAGGCGAGGAGAGAATCCTAAGGTGAGCGGGAGAACTCTCGTTAAGGAACTCGGCAAAATGACCCCGTAACTTCGGGAGAAGGGGTGCTCCTTTAAGGAGGAGCCGCAGTGAATAGGCCCAAGCGACTGTTTAGCAAAAACACAGGTCTCTGCGAAGCCGAAAGGCGAAGTATAGGGGCTGACACCTGCCCGGTGCTGGAAGGTTAAGGGGAAACGTTAGTGCTTCGGCACGAAGCGTAGAACCGAAGCCCCAGTAAACGGCGGCCGTAACTATAACGGTCCTAAGGTAGCGAAATTCCTTGTCGGGTAAGTTCCGACCCGCACGAAAGGTGCAACGACTTGGGCACTGTCTCAACGAGAGACCCGGTGAAATTATACTATGCGTGAAGATGCGCATTACCCGCGACAGGACGGAAAGACCCCGTGGAGCTTTACTGTAGCCTGATATTGAATGTTGGTACAGCTTGTACAGGATAGGTGGGAGCCATCGAAGCGTGAGCGCTAGCTTACGTGGAGGCAACCGTGGGATACCACCCTGGCTGTACGAACCTTCTAACCCAGGGCCGTGATCCGGTCCGGAGACAGTGTCAGGCGGGCAGTTTGACTGGGGCGGTCGCCTCCCAAAAGGTAACGGAGGCGCCCAAAGGTTCCCTCAGAATGGTTGGAAATCATTCGCAGAGTGTAAAGGCAGAAGGGAGCTTGACTGCGAGACCTACAAGTCGAGCAGGGACGAAAGTCGGGCTTAGTGATCCGGTGGTTCCGCATGGAAGGGCCATCGCTCAACGGATAAAAGCTACCCCGGGGATAACAGGCTTATCTCCCCCAAGAGTTCACATCGACGGGGAGGTTTGGCACCTCGATGTCGGCTCATCGCATCCTGGGGCTGTAGTCGGTCCCAAGGGTTGGGCTGTTCGCCCATTAAAGCGGTACGCGAGCTGGGTTCAGAACGTCGTGAGACAGTTCGGTCCCTATCCGTCGTGGGCGCAGGAGGTTTGAGAGGAGCTGTCCTTAGTACGAGAGGACCGGGATGGACACACCGCTGGTGTACCAGTTGTTCCGCCAGGAGCATAGCTGGGTAGCTACGTGTGGCAGGGATAAGTGCTGAAAGCATCTAAGCATGAAGCCCCCCTCAAGATGAGACTTCCCATCACTAAAAGTGAGTAAGATCCCTCAGAGATGATGAGGTTGATAGGTCCGAGGTGGAAGCGTGGTGACACGTGTAGCTGACGGATACTAATCGATCGAGGACTTAACTAACCATTTTGGAAGATGAATCGTTGGATGATCTCTTATTTAGTTTTCGAGGTATAAATCAGGAATCGATTTTTTTCAACAAAAATCTTGATTTTTTCTCAAAAACGCTTATAATAAGATTTGTGCCTATTTTTTAGCACAACATAACAAATAGCAACTTTGCCTGGTAGTAATGGCGGAGAGGTCACACCTGTTCCCATGCCGAACACAGAAGTTAAGCTCTCCAGCGCCGATGGTAGTTGGGGCTTTGCCCCTGCAAGAGTAGGACGCCGCCAGGCAATAATTATCTTTTATAAGTAAAATATTTTTCATATCGCGGGGTGGAGCAGTCTGGTAGCTCGTTGGGCTCATAACCCAAAGGTCGTAGGTTCAAATCCTGCCCCCGCAACCAAATTTTTATTTGCTTTAATATATCTTAAACATAACTTGTTCAACAGATCACATAATAGTTGAACAAATTTATTTTTTGGTCCGGTAGTTCAGTTGGTTAGAATGCCTGCCTGTCACGCAGGAGGTCGCGGGTTCGAGTCCCGTCCGGACCGCCAGATAAATTGAATTTAACACACATGGTTTTAGTTTACAAAATCATGTGTTTTTTTATTTGCTTTAAAATATTATCCAGATGTGATGAACATAAATGCTGCAATCCTCTAAACTACTATAAAGTATGAAAGTGAATTACATTCATATAGAATATAATTCATATGCTCATACATACCGTTCACTTTATGTGGTTCTTTGTCAAATGTGGTGGTGGAAATTACTCTCCACCATCTCTTTTTAGTTAGTGTTAAATTAATTTGTTAACCTCTTGTTGCCATAGTATTTTATTCTTTAATCTTGAAAAATTTTTAATGCCATAGGACTTACGTTTTAACACCTTTATCTTGTTGTTTATCCCTTCTATATATCCATTGTTAAAAGGATACATAAATGATTGGAGGATTTCTGTCTTCCATCGCTGAAACGTATGATAAACACGTTGAAATGAATCCATACCTGATTCTTTTAATGTCTGCATACATGCTTCTAATCCAGCTTTAGCTGTATCCTTATCGCTTTCCTTAAACCATTGATCTAACTTATTCTTAAGTGCATAGGCTTTTTGTAATCTGGGATCAATATCAAGAAGCTTTTGTACCTTTTCTGACTCTTCTTCATCCAGTTTATATACCGATTTCCATAACAGTTTTTTACTACGTTTCATCTGGATACGTGGCTTTTTATCCAAATCCCTCTGAACTTCTCGGCGTACTTCATCCAGTGCCCAATATACTTGCCTCATATAGTGAAATCGATCGGCAATAATCAATGGATTGCCTAATGCTTTTTGTACAGCTTGTTTAAAGGATTTTGACAAATCCATAACGACGATTTGGACTTTACTCGTATCACGGGATTGTAAATACTCTTTTATGGTATCTACTTTTCTGTCCGGTAAAATATCGATGATTTCTTTGTTCTCCACATCTGCAATGACTGTTTGAAACCTCTCTCCTCCTGCATCTCCTTTAAACTCATCAATAGCTATAGCACGTGGTAGAACCTTCTTTGTTTGCAGGGGATGACGATCAAACAAACGGATTAATCGATTCGTTGTCATACCAGATAAACGGGCTGCATCCGTAAATGAACCGATTGCCGAGTAAGTTCGTGCGCTCATTTGTAATGAATTGGTGCACCTTTGATACCGATCCACCATTTGTAAATGTTCATAAAAGGTATGGTGGCAATGGGTACATAGATATCTTCTTTTTCGCAGAGAAATTTTCACGGATGTATGGGATAGATTTGACCCTTGAATCAACTGTTTTCGGTAGCTGTGCACTCGCTTTGTTTTCGCTTTACAGGATGGACATGTTTGCTTTTTAACCTTCGTATAAAGCTCTACCAACCATGTCGCGGGTTCTTCTTTTATATCCCATACTTCTACTTGTTTATCTTTTATCCCCAATAAATCTATGATAAGATGATATTGCACTCTTTCCCTCTCCTTTACCTTTTGTGTCTGCAACTCAAGGTTATCAAAAGAGAGGGGAGTGAGTGTATTTTTTTGCATCTTTCTGTGCATTGGCACAATAAGGAGTACCACCACATTTAGTATAGAGCCCTTTATGTTGCAAATACTAGTGATAGTAAAGAACGCCTCATGGAAAAAACAACTTTTAAAACTTTCGCCAAATAAAGTATTCTTTTCATCGTAGTAAATGATATCTTTTCACGATAAATCCAGTATTTCCTTTTCCTTTTTTCAACAATTTTTGCTATCATAAATATAGTTATGTATGAAATTTGGTGATGGATAGTGGATGAATTTACGTTTATAGATACGATCAAGCAAAATTCTTATAGACAATCTTCATTAATAAAAGGCATTGGTGACGATGCAGCTGTGTTTCGTCAAAATACAATGGATATCGTTACTGCGGTGGATACGTTTGTAGAAGGTATCCATTTTCGAAAAGACACGATGTCAGCTTTCCATATTGGTTATCGTGCTTTGGCAGCAAATATTAGTGACCTAGCAGCTATGGGATCACAGCCAGCGTTTTATTTAGCTTCTATTGTTATTCCTCGTCATTGGTCTAGCCAGGAAGTGCAACATATTTTTCAAGGAATGAAAGAGATAGCAACACACTATAGTATGGATCTAATTGGTGGAGACACAGTATCTGGGAATGAACTCGTTTTATCAATCACAGTCATGGGCTATGTAGCCAAAGAACAAGTCCGTTACAGGGGTCATGCAGAGATTGACGATGTTGTATTTGTCACAGGGACCTTAGGCGATTCACAAGCTGGTTACCATATTTTGACCAATAAAATGGAATATAAGGATGCTGCTTATTTTATTGAACGTCATCGTATGCCAACACCCCGTGTTGCCTTTGCAGCTTGCATACCTGGAAATATTCGTGTAGCGTTAAATGATGTGAGTGACGGGATAGCGAATGAAGCAGCAGAAATTGCTACAGCTTCGAAGGTAAGTATTCAACTGCATGATGAAGCAATTCCAGTGCATGATAGTTTTTCCCAGTTTTCCAAGGAAGACCAACAGCAATGGAAGTATTTTGGTGGAGAAGATTTTGAGTTAATCGGGACAGTTGCCCCAAAAAATTGGGAAATATTAGTGGCGCTTGCTAAGCAATTAAATTTGCCGCTAACACAGATAGGTAAGGTGTTTTTTGAAGCCAATCATAATTATGTTTATATACAAAAAGGAAATCATCAGTTGGAAAGATTACTTAAACAAGGATATAATCATTTAAAGTAGGTGTACGGTTTGCAAATGTATGAGATAACAACAAATACAGAGGATACGACAATTCATTTAGGGGAAAATTTGGCTATGTTGTTAAATCCGGGAGATGTCGTTACACTAGAAGGTGATCTTGGTACTGGAAAAACCACCTTTACAAAGGGAATAGCCGCAGGGCTTGGAGTGAAACGAAATGTATCGAGTCCCACATTTACGATAATTAAGGAGTATGAAGGAGAAATACCTTTTTATCATATGGATGTGTACCGCTTGGAAAATAGTGAAGAAGATATAGGTTTTGATGAGTACTTTAATGGTGAAGGTATTACAGTTGTGGAATGGCCGCAGTTTATCGGTTCTTTTTTACCAGAAAAGTATTTGGAAGTTAAACTCACCGCTATTGATGAAAAGTCGCGGAAAATTACATTTATCCCACATGGAAGTCATTTCGAGTGGGTAGTAGAGCAATTAAAAAGCTAATTCGACATATGAGGAGTTATTTACATGAATATACTTGCAATGGATACATCTAATCAAGTATTAGCTGTTGCCATTCAACGGGATAATAAAGTGGTAGGTGAAATAGTTACCAATTTAGCGAAAAATCACTCCGTACGTTTAATGCCTGCAATTGATCAACTAATGAAAGAAGTTAATATGAAACCTGAACAATTGGAAAAAATAATTGTTGCAAAAGGTCCGGGTTCCTATACAGGGGTTCGAATCGGATTGGCTACCGCTAAATCCATGGCCTGGGCATTAAACATACCTGTTATTGGTGTTTCAAGCTTGGAAGTACTGGCATATCAAGGGCGCTTTTTTAATGGTGTCATCTGCCCTTTTTTTGATGCGAGAAGAGGATTAGTGTATACAGGATGTTATCGCTGGGATAATAATACGATGAAACTTATCCGGAAAGAAGAAAATTTTGCTATGGATGATTTGCTTGAGGAACTTAGCAGTTTGAATCAACCAGTATTATTTTTAAGTCCAGACATAGCGATTCATCAAGAGCAGATTAAGGCAGTACTGGACGATTTAGCAGTCATCCCTGAGGAACCAGACCATTTGCTTCGAGGAGTGCACTTAATTGCTGCAGCAAAAGGAAAACAACCAGAGCTAACACATACACTTCGTCCAAATTATCTTCGCTTAGCAGAAGCAGAGGCTAAATGGTTGGAAAAAAATAAAGGTTGTTAGCATAGTGATGAATAATGAAATAATAATTAGAAAAATGGCTCTAACAGATATAGATGCTGTCATGCGCGTAGAAAAGGAGTCATTTTCTACAGCTTGGACGATGGAGATTTTTTATCAGGAACTTACAGAAAACCCTCATGCTCATTATTTTGTAATTGAATATAACGGAAATATTGTAGGATATGCAGGTTTATGGATTGTTTTTGATGACGCGCAAATTACAAATATTGCCATTTTGCCTTCATATCGTGGAAAAAAGCTGGGTGAGCGTTTGTTCCAACACATGATGCATCATGCCTTGATCCACGGAGTTTGTCGTTTATCGTTAGAAGTAAGACAATCCAATATAGTTGCCCAAAAACTGTATCGGAAATTTGGGCTCGTCCCAGGTGGAATTCGTAAGCATTATTATACAGATAACCAGGAGGACGCAATTGTAATGTGGGTGAATATAAAATGAATAAAGAATTATTAATATTAGGTATTGAAACAAGTTGTGATGAGACTGCCGTTGCAATTGTGAAAAATGGCAAGGAAATCTTGGCAAATGTCGTGTCTTCACAAATTGAAAGCCATAAGCGTTTTGGCGGCGTTGTGCCGGAAATTGCCTCACGCCACCATGTTGAGCAAATCACATATGTATTAGAGCAAGCGATGGAGCAAGCAGCTGTTTCCTGGGATGAGATTAGTGCAATAGCTGTTACAGAAGGACCGGGGTTAGTAGGCGCGCTTCTGGTAGGGGTGAATGCGGCAAAAGCGCTGGCTTTTGCAAAGCACAAGCCATTAATCGGAGTACATCATATTGCTGGGCATATTTATGCAAATCGCCTGCAACAGGAATTCCAGTTTCCTTTACTTGCACTGATTGTCTCTGGTGGTCACACAGAGTTGGTGATTATGAAAGCGCATGGTGAGTATGAACTAATCGGAGAAACTAGAGATGATGCAGCTGGAGAAGCTTATGATAAAGTTGCTAGGATGTTAGATTTACCTTACCCAGGCGGACCAGGAATTGATCGATTAGCAGGGCTGGGAGAAGAAACGATTGAATTCCCACGTGCTTGGCTGGAAGAGGGAAGCTACGACTTCAGCTTTAGTGGATTAAAATCGTCGGTTACAAATACAATCCACAATGCAAAACAACGTGGGGAGACGTTGAAACCGGAGGATATTGCAGCTAGCTTTCAAGCGAGTGTGGTAGATGTGTTAACAACTAAAACAGTGCGGGCTGCAAAACATTATAACGTAAAGCAAGTGATAGTAGCTGGAGGTGTCGCTGCAAACAAAGGGCTTCGGTCATCTTTACAACAGGAATTTGCAAATTTGAAGATTCCTTTACAAATTCCCCCACTTTATTTATGTACAGATAACGCTGCGATGATTGCAGCTGCTGGTGCGATTGCTTTTGCACAAGGAAAACGGTCTACACTGGACTTAAACGCTCGTGCCTCTATGCCATTAAAGTAACCCAAGTTATACACAACCCTGTGCATAACTGTGAAAAATATTGTTATAGCAATATTACATTAGTGGATATTTTTTGTGGATAAATGCTATGTTGGTTGTGGATATTGTGAATAACTTCCATAATAACTTGCGATTAACTACTTGCAAACATGTTTACGGTGTGGATAATTAGAATTAGAGTAAATGTAGAAATTTGGTGATCAGCAATGTCAAAAAAGCAATCCTATTTTGTACAAACAGATTTAATTTCAATTTTTATTTTACTTGTATGTGTTAGTCTGCTTGCCATTTATAATGCACAACAATTAGAGCAATATGAGGGTAAAAACTTTTTATTACAGCAGGCAGTTTGGTTTACGGTTGGAGTTGGTATTGTAGCCGCCATTCAATATTTGGATGTGGAACAGATTTATAAAACAAGTGTATACGTTTATGCATTTGGTTTGTTCGTACTTTTAGTGTTGATAATTAGTCCAGAAAGTATTGCACCAACGAGAAATGGAGCAAAAAGCTGGTTTGATTTGAAGGTCGCTACTATCCAACCATCTGAATTTACAAAAATAACGACGATCGTTTATATGGCAGCAATTATCCACAAGCATAAAGAAAAATTTGTTATACCGACAATCAAATCGGACTTAAAATTGCTCTTTAAAATCCTTGCCATTGTAGCTGCTCCGGTGTTATTGATTATGAAGCAACCTGACTTTGGTACGTCCATGGTTTATCTATTTATAGCTGGTGTTATTATTATCCTTTCAGGTATTAATTGGAAGATTATCACCACATTAATTGTTAGTATTTCATCTGGTTTGGGAGCTGTGTTAGCTTTTATCGTTAAGTTTCCTGATTTAGCAAAAGATTTGGTCGGTAAAGAGCAGGAATACCAAATAGACCGAATACTGACTTGGTTTGATCCAACGCAGGAAGCAAGTGATGCCTCATGGCATTTTGATCAGGCCTTTATGGCACTTGGCTCCGGACAATTATTTGGCAAAGGGTTAGGTAATCAGCAAGTGTCGTTTCCCGAAGCGCAAACTGACTTTATATTCTCTATTATAGGTGAAAGCTTTGGCTTTGTCGGCAGTGCGCTCGTTATCTTTTTGTACTTTATTTTCCTGTACAAACTGGTGATGATTGGTCTTTCGATTTATAAACACTCTGCCTTTGCTGCGTATACTTGTTTTGGCTATATGAGCCTAATGCTTATCCACGTGTTTCAAAATATTGGCATGGCTTTAGGAATCATGCCAGTAACAGGAATACCGCTACTTTTAGTAAGCTATGGTGGAAGCTCGGTGATGGCAGCGATGCTCGGTTTCGGAGTGATTTACCGGATTGCTGTGGAAAACTCTATCCAAAACGATTATTTATTTAAATAGTGCTTGTGGATAAGAAACGATAACACCTGTTTTATCCACAAAAATTCATTGTCGGTCTTCGTGTATATAAAATTGAAATTCCCCCACATGACAAGCAAATGTCATGTGGGGGAATTAATCTTCCTGCAATATTGTCCATTCTTCCATTAATTGATCGATCTTCTGTTTATGTTGATTTACCTCTTGCGATAGTTCCAACGCTTTTTCATGATCTTGATATACTTCTGGTAATTCCATCTGGCCTTCCAATCGCTCTACTTGACCTTCTAACTGTTCAATTTCTGTTTCCAGTTCCTCAATTCGCCTTTGTTTCTTTCGTTCTTCTCGCTGCATTTGTTTATCACGTTCAAAATCAAGTCTTCTTTCACCAGAGGAGGTTTTGCCACTATCCTGTTGTGTTTTATTCAATCGTTTTAATTCTGCTTCTTCCGCCTTTTTTTCCAAATAATAATCATAATCTCCAAGATAGATCGTCGTTTTTAATTTTTGCAGTTCTGCCACTTGATCAGCGATTTTATTAATAAAATAACGGTCATGCGAAACAAATAAGATCGTACCAGGGAAATCGATTAATGCCGCTTCTAATACTTCTTTACTATCGATGTCTAAATGGTTGGTAGGTTCATCGAGAATTAATAGATTTGCTTTTTGCATCATCAATTTTGCTAAAGCTAATCGCGCTTTTTCACCACCACTTAAAGCATTTACAGTCTTTAAGACGTCATCTCCGGAAAACAGGAAATTACCGAGTACGGTTCGAATATCTTTCTCATTTGTCGTTGGGTAGTCATCCCATAATTCCATAAGTACTGTTTTGGAGGAGTGTAAGTTTGCTTGTTCCTGATCATAATAGCCGATTTGTACATTGGTTCCGAGCTGAATAGTTCCTTGAGTCGATTTTAGTTGTCCAGTCACCATTTTTAATAACGTCGTTTTACCAATTCCGTTTGGCCCAACAAGAGCAATTCTTTCTCCTCGGTTGATCTGCAGATGTACATGTTGAAATAAATAATCTGTTTCACCTGGATACCGGAACGACAAGTCGTTTATTTTCAGCACATCATTGCCACTTCGACGGTTAATCCTAAATGAAAACGATGCAGAGGCTTCATCACCTAATGGTTTATCTATTATTTCCATTTTTTCCAGTTGTTTACGTCTGCTTTGGGCTCGCTTCGTTGTCGAAGCTCGTACAATGTTCCGCTGAATAAAGTCTTCCATTTTCATAATTTTTGTTTGTTGCTTTTCATATTCTTTCCATTCTTTTTCAAAATCAAGTGCTTTTTGCTCTAAGTATTTACTATAAGTTCCCACGTATCGTTTTGTCTGATGCCGAGAGATTTCATAAACAATAGACACTGTTTTATCCAAAAAATAGCGGTCGTGTGATACAACAACTACAGCCCCGGGATAATTGCTTAGATAACTTTCCAGCCAGTTTAATGTTTCAATGTCCAAATGGTTGGTCGGTTCGTCTAAAATAAGCAACTGCGGCTTTTTTAACAACAGCTTTCCCAATGAAAGCCTTGTTTTTTGCCCGCCGCTTAGTGTTTGAATCGGTGTGTCATAATCAAACATGTGAAAATTCAATCCATTCAAGACGGCTTTTATATCTGCTTCATAAGTATAACCCCCATTTTGTTCATAACTGTGCTGTAGGCGGTCATAATCATGTAATAATTTTTGATAAGCTTCTGGACTGTAGTTTGTAGCTTGCTCCATTTGCTGTTCCATGAAGCGAAGCTGTTGTTCTTGTTTTTTTAATTCAGGAAACACAGTAAGCATTTCCTGCCAAATCGTTTTTTCAGTTTCTAGCGTCGTATGTTGTGCGAGATAACCCATTGTCAGGTCTTTAGGTCGGAATAATTCACCCTGATCGTAACTTAGTTCTCCTGCCATTATTTTCAATAAAGTAGATTTCCCCGAGCCATTTCTTCCAACAATTGCTATTCGGTCATGGTCTTTTACTTCCAGCTTTATATTTGATAAGATTTTATCAGCACCAAATGATTTTGTGAGTCCGTTGATTTGCATCAGTATCATTATATTCACCCCATCTCTCCTAGTGTATCTTACTTTCCTAAAATCAATCAATATAATTGTGAACTAAGTCACGACTTATTTCCATATTTCTGTTAAAATAAAGGAGAGATAGTGAGAGATTAAATATATTATAAAAAAGCTTTACGTTATTTTAGGTATCTACATTTCCCTGCTTACATGAAAAAAGAAAAAGAAAGACGAATTAGTTGCCTTTAATTTCCATTTTTTAAACATAGGAATAACAAGAAATTGATAGGAAGGGAGTAATAGTGCATTAGGCTCTTTGTATATGGAAGTGTAAATGATTCGAATAAATTTACGCAAAGCCCATTGTTTTAGAATGGACGATATTTGTATCGAGATAATAAATCATTTTAAAGTATGAAGCATCCTTGCCTATAGCATAAGAACTTTGGTTTTGTATTTTTTGTTGCTTTTTTATGTAAGCGATACACAATTTTGTTAGGAAAATGTTAACGGTAGAGCCGAGATATTAGTTGATAGTATGTTTTAACGAACAACCAATATTGAAGTAAAGGAAGGAATTAATATGATGGAGCAAAATAAAATACCTCAAGCGACTGCAAAGCGTTTGCCACTGTATTATCGATTTATAAACAATTTAAATCATCAAGGAAAAAAGCGTGTATCTTCAAAAGAACTCAGCGATGCGGTTAAAGTTGATTCAGCTACAATTCGCAGAGATTTCTCGTATTTTGGAGCGTTAGGTAAAAAAGGATACGGTTACAATGTGGAATATTTGCTTGAATTTTTTCGGAAAACATTGGATCAGGATGAAACGACAGATGTTGCACTCATTGGTGTTGGTAATTTAGGTACGGCATTTTTACATTATAATTTTATGAAAAACAATAATATAGCAATTAAAATGGCGTTTGACAGCGACCCTAAAAAAGTAGGAACCACGATTAGTGATGTTCCAGTGTACCATATTGAGGAATTAGATGATAAATTGGGCGATATTCAAGTGGCGATATTAACTATCCCCGCAAGTGAAGCACAAAGTATGGCTGACCATTTAATTGAACAGGGTGTTGAAGGAATATTGAATTTCACACCAGCGAGAATTACTGTACCACCAAATATTCGAGTGCATCATATCGACTTAGCAGTAGAATTACAAGCATTGGTTTATTTCTTAAAACATTACCCTCTCACCACAGATGAAGAAGAGGAAGAGGAGTAAGTAAGGTGGATATAGCTTTTTCTGCAGTGGGCTAACAAATTTATATGCTTTCTAGAGTAAACAAGCAGGAATAAGGAAGTGTCCCCCTTATTCCTGCTTGTTGTTCCGTTTGCGCTGAAAGTGAATAGCTAGTAAACGGATGCCAACACCAGTCTCAAGCGTAGCAAATAATGCTAAGACCATCGTTGTTATATTCCACATTGTCTCGTCTACACTTAAAATAGCAACATATGTAAAGAATGCTCCCATAATAAGATAGATGATCCCCATTGTCTTGGGTGAAACTCTCATAATTTAAAGCCTCCAACAATAAAACGTTTTCTTATTTTACGTCCAATCTTAATTAATCGAAATCTTTGTCTATTACAACAGCGCAGGAACCAGAACATAGCTGTATCTGGTTCCCGCTAACTATAATTAAAAATAACCAAAGAGAATAGTTTGCAGTTCATTTAGCTGTTTTTCCAGTTCTGCGGGATCAATGTTGTATTGTGCAATTACAACAAGCCCGTTCATTGCCATATGAGCAAAAATGGGAACGATGATTCGCTTTGTTTTCACATATAAATAAGCAAACACGAGCCCCATTGTTCCGTAAACTAAAATATGCTGCGGTTCACGGTGAATCAAACCGAAAATAACTGCAGATAAAAGTGCTGCAATAAAAAAGTTCGTCCGTTTATAAAGACCTCCGAAAATAATTTTGCGAAAAATTATTTCTTCTAAAATGGGTGCAGCTAGAATTGGAATGATCATAAATAAAGGGACAGCTCGAGTCATTTCCATGATTCCTTGTGTGTTTTCGGAGCCTGGTTCAACTCCAAATACCATCGTTTGAATAAAGTTAGCTATGCCTTGGCTAAATATAGCTATAAACGCACCTAAAAGTGACCAGATGATGATCCCTCCAACAGAAGCACCATCACGTTGCTGCAATCCTAGCTTCATATCAGGCTTCATCAAGAACAGTACGACAATAAGACCTAATACAAAACTGATAATCGATCCATAAACAATTGCTTCTCCTTTGGAAACTGTAAATGCATTATATACTAAATTCGCTGTTAAAAAGACAGAAAACTGTGTAATAATGTAGGTAATAATAACCCACCAATATCTTTTTGGCAAAATAAAACGACTCCTTTTCTTTGGTGTACATATAGATTCTATTCATACTTCTTATGATTTTTCCTAATGGGATGAAGAAAAAGCAAGTAAATTAATAGTCCATTTAACTAATGTATTTTGAAGCAAATGGAGAAAAACAGAATTTTTTAGTATAGTTTTTATAACCGTACAGTATTTTATTATGGGGAGTTAAAAACCCAGCAAAAATACTATTCATTGTTTAAGTAGTTTATATTTGATTCATCTCATCTATTAACGATAACATAGAATGTACATGTTATTTTATCATAAATAGATGATTCTATATAACAGAAAGATTGAACGTATATGTATGATGGTAATTAGACTAAAAAGTTTGGTATATTGCATATTATCCGTTAAAGTTTATGCTTCTTTTTTACTGCATGTAAAAAAACAAAATAAAAAAATTATGCTTTCATACTTGCATTTTTATCTGGAATTATTTATTATAATAATTGGAATTAGCACTCACCTGATTCGAGTGCTAATAAAAATATGAGAATAGGATTAAGGAGGCTTTCTACACATGATTAAACCACTAGGAGATCGCGTTGTTATCGAGCTTGTTGAACAAGAAGAAAAAACTGCAAGCGGTATCGTACTTCCAGACTCTGCAAAAGAAAAACCTCAAGAAGGAAAAGTTGTTGCAGTTGGTTCTGGTCGCGTAACAGAAGATGGGAAAAAAATTGCCTTGGAAGTAAAAGAAGGAGATCGTATCATTTTCTCTAAATTTGCCGGTACGGAAGTGAAATACGAAGGCAAAGAATACTTAATTCTTCGTGAGAACGACATCCTGGCTGTAGTAAGCTAATCTCGATATAAATATAGAAAATACTTAATTTGAACTAACTTGAACAAATCAAAGGAGGACTTATCGATGGCTAAAGAAATTAAATTTAGTGAAGATGCTCGTCGCGCAATGCTACGTGGTGTAGATGCATTAGCAGATGCGGTAAAAGTTACATTAGGACCTAAGGGACGTAACGTTGTATTAGATAAAAAATTCGGTTCACCGCTTATTACTAATGATGGTGTAACGATTGCAAAGGAAATCGAGCTAGAAGATCATTTTGAAAATATGGGAGCTCAGCTAGTATCAGAAGTTGCTTCTAAAACAAATGACGTTGCTGGTGACGGTACAACGACTGCAACTGTATTAGCTCAGTCCATGATTCGTGAAGGTCTTAAAAACGTAGCATCCGGTGCTAACCCTGTTGGTGTTCGCCGCGGAATCGAAAAGGCTGTTGAAGTAGCAGTAAAAGAACTAAAAAATATTTCCAAGTCAATCGAAAGCAAGGAATCTATTGCTCAAGTAGCAGCAGTTTCTTCTGACGATGCAGAAGTTGGTAAGTTAATTTCTGAAGCAATGGAACGTGTTGGTAACGACGGAGTTATTACTATTGAAGAATCAAAAGGTTTCAACACAGAGCTAGAAGTAGTTGAAGGTATGCAATTTGACCGTGGATATGCTTCTCCATACATGGTAACAGACCAAGACAAAATGGAAGCAGTTTTGGAAAATCCGTACATCCTAATTACGGATAAGAAAATTGGTAACATTCAAGAAGTATTACCTATACTTGAACAAGTTGTACAGCAAGGAAAACCTTTATTGATGATTGCTGAGGATGTAGAAGGCGAAGCGCTTGCTACATTAGTAGTTAACAAATTGCGTGGAACATTCAATGCAGTAGCTGTAAAAGCTCCTGGATTTGGTGACCGTCGTAAAGCAATGCTTGAAGATATTGCAACGTTAACTGGAGGAGAAGTTATTACAGAAGATCTCGGCTTAGATCTTAAGAGCGCTACGATGGATCAGCTAGGTCGTGCTGCTAAAGTAGTTGTTACAAAAGAAAACACTACGATTGTAGAAGGTTCTGGTAACCCTGAAGCAATCTCTGCACGTGTTGCGCAAATCCGTGCACAAGTGGAAGAAACAACTTCTGAATTTGATAAAGAAAAGCTACAAGAACGTTTAGCTAAGCTAGCAGGTGGAGTGGCAGTTGTTAAAGTTGGAGCTGCAACAGAAACGGAATTAAAAGAACGTAAGCTACGTATTGAGGATGCTTTAAACGCTACACGCGCAGCTGTAGAAGAAGGTATTGTTGCCGGTGGTGGTACAGCATTCATGAACATTTACAACAAAGTAGCTGAACTAAGCCTTGAAGGTGACGAAGCAACTGGTGCTAACATTGTACGTCGTGCTATGGAAGAGCCAGTACGTCAAATCGCACACAATGCTGGTCTAGAAGGATCTATCATTGTTGAGCGTCTAAAAGGCGAAAAAGTTGGTATTGGTTACAACGCTGCTACTGGCGAATGGGTAGACATGGTTGAAGCTGGTATCGTTGACCCAACAAAAGTTACTCGCTCTGCACTACAAAACGCTGCATCCGTAGCTGCAATGTTCTTAACAACAGAAGCAGTAGTCGCTGACAAGCCTGAAGAAGAAGGCGCGGGCGGCGGAATGCCTGACATGGGCGGCATGGGTGGAATGGGCGGCATGATGTAAAAATCCGCTCAAGAATGTTGATATAACAACATCTTAAGCGGATATGTACCCGTTCAAAACCATAAAAAATAAGATGAAAATAACATTTTTTTAAGAAATTAAGTTTGAAAGGGCGTCTTCGTATAAAGTTCTTACTTTTGCGGAAGCGTCCTTTTTCATTTTATTTGTTGTTACCGATAGTTTATATTTTGAACCAAGAAGTTACCAAAAAATGCTTCAGAAATATCTTTGCTTGATGGAATGTACAGACCAATTTTTAAGGATGGTAAATGGGTTAGTGGTTTAACTGGAGAGGAAATACGTCAAAAGCAGAGATAAGATATTCGAGCTGAGATAGACATACAGAGAAAAATTAGACAAACTCCAGATGAAATTAGACAACTTGGCTAATCCACTACGGAACGAGAGTTTGAAGACATGAGGCAATTTCAACAGATAATAGACCTGGAATTACGGTCAATGGAGCAAGGTCAGAAAACGACAGACCTCGAAATACAAGCGATGGAGCTTGAGGAATTTAGATAATTTTTATGTTGTTAATATATTGCTAGTAAAAAATTGATTGATAGTAAAGCACTGAAGTCGGTGCTTTTTTTTATGTCAAAATACAGGGGATATGTATGACAGTTGAACTAGGAATTATAGTAGCAGTTTTAGGGCTTTTGGTTAGTTATTTTGCTTATCAGTTAAAAAAGTCTAAGTCCATAAAAACAGATAGCAGAGACAGCGCCGAGGTAAGGGCTGAACTAGGGTTATATACGAAAAGGTGTTGACGATAAACGGCTAGTCCAAACGGGGCAAGCTGTTTTTTAAATATTTTATATCAAAGGAGGAATTATTGTGAAAATCAATTGGAAAGTAAGAGCAAAGAAGAAATCATTTTGGTTGGCTTTAGTTCTTGCAATTGTATTGTTGACACAAGTTGTAGGTAATTGGTTTGGGTACAATGTAACAGCACAATTACTTAATGCAGAAGCTGCAAAATTTATCAATGCGGTTTTTGCTGTTCTAGTTATTTTGGGTATTGTTAATGACCCTACCACAAGTGGGCTAAGTGACAGTAAGCAGGATTTGAATTATATCAAACCTAGAAAAGATAATGAAGTTCGTTAAAAAAGGTGCTCATATTCATGAGTGCCTTTTTTATTTTATAAATCTTAAACTAAACGGGTAAATGGGGCAATTGGACAGGAACAGAAACATACACTTATTTAAGTAACCATCCAGGCGCTAAAGCTAAAATGCATAAACGTATTGTTAAGGCTTATGGTTTAGATTGAAAAAGGCAGACTTCTATGTTTTAAGAGAAACAAGACGACGCTATCTTAACAGAAGGTGGCTATATGGATTTCACGTTTGATATTAAAAAGCTTGCGTAACAAAACGGCTATAGCTGATGGTATTGCTGATTACTTAAACTTAAGGCCTAATGAAAGGGGTTTCCAAACCAAGTAAAGGCAAAGGAATCTATACCGTTAAAAAAGGTGATATTCTCTGGGACATCGCAAAAGATCACGGTATAACAGTTAAGCAGCTAAAAAACTTAAATAATTTATCTAGTGATTTAATTCATCCAAGGCGTAAGAGGAGCTGGAAGAAGCCAAGCAAACCAAATCTTTAACAGTAACGGTTAAGAAGTCAGTTAGTAAATTTGCTACTGGCGAGTTAATTGTAAGCCCGTGTATTAATATTAAAAAGCCTGCTTCTTTATAGGAGTAGGTTTCTAATCACCCACCAACACTTGACTAGAACCTCTTTTAGCATATTTGAAATATCATATTGGCTGTGGTGTTAATATTTTGTACAGTAGTCCTTGCTCTCTATAATCCGAATTATGTGAGGATTTTAGAAGCAAATATCATGATCTACCATTTTTGGTGGGGCTAAACATGATTATCAAAAATTATCATAAATAAAATTGATAAATGATACAATTATATATAAAATAAAATTTAGGTGATATATATGATATATGTGAAAAAATTAGACGATAATGAAATCCGAACCGCTTTAATCACGAGGCTTTCCACTTACAAGGATTGTAAGATATACGAAGAAGTTACAGTTCCTTCTGGAAAAGCTAGGGCTGACATAGTTTCTGTGAATGGCCATGTAGTTGCTTATGAAATAAAAAGTGATTATGATTCTATTAAACGCTTGGAGACTCAAATCCCTGAATATGATCGGAATTTTGAAATGAATTACATTGTAGTAGGTGCTAAGTTTGAAGAATCGATATCTAATTTTGTACCTGAGTATTGGGGGATTATTTTGGTAAGGAAAACTCGATTAAATACAATTCGTCTCTCGTTTATTCGAAAGGCAAAATTAAATCCTAAATTGTCCTTTACAGATTTCTTGTCTTTGCTCTCTTCTAATGAAATTAAAAAAATTGCTACTAAAGGGAAATATCTAGAAAAGCATTTAAAGTCAAGTGAGGTTAGGAAGCTTTTTAAGCAGGATATTGTAAAAAAATTAGATGAAAATTTATCCAATTCTATTAAAAAAAGTTTAAAAAAACAAGTTCGCCTTTCATTAAAGAGTTAGTAAAAAGCAGATGAAAAAATTCACCTGCTTTTTACTAACATTCATTCAAACAAAAAGCAATGTGTCTATTAACACCAATTGATGTCCATACAGACGGATTACCTTTATTTGTATTTTCTTCCACTACAGACTTGATATATTTATCACCCCAACAATAATCTTCATCGAAAGAATCAAGATTCGCGATTTGTTGGCATACTTTGACAAAATCATAATTACCTCGACGTTGTCCATTTCTAACAAACCAATATTTTTCTTCCAACGTATATTTAATTTGAACTATAGCCATACCACCAGTTGCTAATATCGGACTGACTGATGAGTAGTCACCAAAAAACAACTTTGAATCAGTTGGAGATATATTTTTAACTTTGTCAAAAAGTTTTCTCTCAAATCTATTCAATTCATAATCCTCATCAGCAGATACTGGCAAACTTTGAGGAACCGCCCCACTCATTACGACAATATTTCGACCGTTCAATAGTTCTATAATTGGAAGTAATTTGGAAATTAAAAGGTCTTCTGAACTATCTATGAACTCGAAATCTAATATAACGGTATTAGGGATAGAATTTATATTTTTTTTAATCCATTGACAAAAAAATGGATTCACATCACTTTTGCTTATTCTTATATGATTTTTATGATCTTGAGAAGGATTTTCCAATAAATATTCTATTGGATATAAAATATCAAAATTTAAGTTATTAGGCTGTTCTAATAAATCCTCTAAAGTTTCAATATCTTCTGAATTGAGATTACGAACGTCTAAAAGCATATAATTAGTATAACTCTTTCTTATGACGTCCAAAACTTCTTGAGTATAATCATTAACTATCATAATAGGAATAAAATTTTTAACATCGGTTCCAAATTCTAATAGTTTTTTTAACGCTCTTAGCTCCCCTTGTTTTTGATTTAAAGTCGCATAGTACATATAACTCACCTCTTTAGTAAATTTTTCCAATCATATTATACATTATTTTTATTATATGGTAAATATTAACTATAAAATGTATGGTAGAAAAGACCCGATTATGAAGCTCGTTTATTTTAAAATTCCATCACAAATTTACATTAATAACTCGTATATAAGTTAGTCTTTTATAATTTAATGCGGACAAAAGTTCTTGAGGTCTTATCATGAAAGGATTACTTAATCGTTTTGTGTAGAACAAGCAAAATAGCATATTAGGCTATTGCTGTATACGTAAGAAAGAGGGTTAGTGCATAATGGTAAATGATCGAGTTACTATTAAATGGACATCTATTATGCTTCCAGAGCATGTAGAAATGCTGGAAGAAGTATGGAAAGAACAGGAATATAAAGAAAAACCCATCCTTGACGAACAGCAATAAAAGGAAATTAATTTAAAGCTATTAATTGCTGTTACGAATGATTTAACGGTTGAATTAGAGTATTATGATAAGCACGACTTTTATAAAGCTAAAGGCAAGATAACCAGCATTAATAGGCAAAATAAATACATAAGTATATCTGGACAACACTTTCCTTTTGAATCCATTATTGATGTATGGGTAATAAAAAAAGCCCCGTCCTTTGTTGGATGGGGTACAGAATGTCAATAATTCAGGAAACTCATAAAAATTAAAATGACATTATTGTTAGCCTGCTATATTAGCATCTCGCATATTTCTCTATCATTAAGAACTAAATCATATGGAGATTTTATATCAGACCAATATAAGATTTTCTTAGTCCAATTACCTTGTTCTTCGGTACCGTTTAGACAAGTGCAAAATTCTAGTATTCCACTCTCGTGTAATGCAGTATGGAGATATTCATATAATAAGTGTAAGCATTTTTCCTCGAAAGAGTTTCCTATTTCTTGATTTTTAATAGGTATAAAATTATTATAAACAGCTACTTGATATTTAAATGATAGTATTGGTACATATTTAAATCTTTTTTTTGTTTTAGAGTCGTAATTATCTTCAAATATTAATTCTATTGCATCTAGCTCATTATTAAAGATATTAGGCTGTTTTTCTGATACAGGTTGAGAACCAAAAGTACCTTTTGGAAGCTTATGCGGCGATGATATGTAATAGTATTGAGTCAAAGTTGCATCTCCTTTCTACTCTTCTTCCTTTTCTAGCTCCAAACCATTAATATTTTGCAAATTGTCGATTTCATTTTGATTAGTTGGAAAAATGTAACACTCATTTTCATGACTAGATGTTGCAAGCCAAACTTCTCCATTCTTAAAAAAAGATAAATCTTCAGGAAGTTCCGGCTGTTCCCATGAATATAATGAGTCTACATTATTTTTGATAAAATCTTGCGTTGTAGCATCTTGTGTGTTGTAATAGTAAACATAAGCGGTTTCATCATCTAGAATGGTACTAGCCCATTCACTTTCTTCTCTTAGTTCAATAAGGGAGGGTTTTATCTTAAGTAACATCTTTTTAAGATGTCTTATTTTTCCCATGTCTTTTCTTATAACTAAATGGAATGTATCACAATAATTAAAAGCTAAGTCAATTAATTGTTTATATATTAAATTTTTAGGATTTACTTTTACTTTATACATTTTTACCTCCAATGGATATATAAAGTAAGCCCTCCATTAGAAGGCTTACTTTATATAATATTTTATTATCTAGGTGCCCCATAGAAAGCGTGAGACTTCATACGAATGTATTTACCTTGTTTTTTGCTTTTAGCCGGGTGATAGTGATAATGCTTTCCTTTTCCATTTTTATCTATTTCTGCACCTACTATTTTACTTATTGGACTAGCTTGTTTTGCTATAGTTTGAGCATTTCTTTTAGAAGTAGACCATGTATCCAATTGCTTTTTTAGTCTTTTAACAGCATTCTTTTTAGAAAGCCCGTTACCAATAAATAGACCGCTTTTCTGTCTAGAAGCCATGTAATGACTATAGGATTTCTTTTTCTTTTTAAATTCTTTATATGCAATGTAGGTCACACCGCCAATTGTAATTGCAGCCCCTGCAGCAAAAAGAGTGGCTAATAGAGCGCGGCCAATGTTTATTCCAATGGGGATAGCAATAGCCCATGAAGCCGATAGTTCTTCAGAGTCGTAAACATATTTTTTTCCTGTTTCCGTATCAACGAAAGTAGCTTTTACACTATCTTTATTAGCTTCGTCAATTAGAACATTATATTTTTTGATGTGTTTATTGCCATCTTCGTCTAAAAGAGTGGAATCTAGAGTAACATTCCCCTCATCTAGATTAATATCCAACACCACTTTTGCAGAATTAAGTTCATCCAGTGGTAATTCCTTATCTGTTACTATTTCCTCTTCATCAATATTTTTCGAATCAAAATCAACCTTCGTAGATATTTGTAAACCTTCTTCTGTCGTATCTAAGTTAAGGTCTTCTTGGCTAATACCTTCAGTTATAAAATCTTTTGAATTAGTATTATTAATATCTGCTGCTTTTACATGATTTAATGGGACAGAACCCAGTAATAAACTCATTACTAAAACCAATGATAGCATTTTTTTTAGCATAGGTCTTCAACCTCTTTCCCTATTGATATTGAATAAATCCATTTCCATACAAATCTTTTTCACCAAGATTTACGGCATGTTCTTTTAAATAGGAGTAAATGGTGCTGTATTTGTCATTTAAATCAATACCATATTTACTTGGTGCATTTAATAGATTTACGACAAAGCCTGAGACAAAGGCTGCTGCAAAAGAAGTTCCACTGAATTCTTTATAGTTACCTTTATTACTGAGTGTAAGAATATTAATTCCCGGTGCACAGAAATCTATTTTACCTCTTGATGAATATAGTTTCTCAGTCTTATATTGTTTATTAACTGCATTGATTGAAATTACTCCTTCATATTTTGCGGGATAATCAACCATTAACCTAGTGTTATTCCCAGCAGCTGCAACAATTATCATGTTTGCTTTGATCGCTTTGTCTATTGCCTTTTTTAGTTTCGGATTATCAGAAGACATGCCAAAACTTACATTGATGACATCTATTTTGTTGTCTATACACCACTCTATACCTCGAATTAAGGAATCTACTGAACCCTCTCCATTAGAGTCTAATATTTTAACAGAATATAAATCCATGCCATGTGAAGTGCCAACGATACCCTCGGTATTATCTAGTGAAGCGATAATGCCAGCAATTGCAGTACCATGACCTAAATCATCCTTTACAGAAGAGTTAGGATCAATTGCATTATATTCTCCTCTTATAACACCTTTTAATTCCTGATGGTCTGTAGATATTCCGCTATCAAGTATAGCAATCTTTGGGATATATTTATCGCTTTTTTTTTCATCCGTTTCAAAATCCGAGAATTTCATACTTTTATAACCCCAAGTTTCAATCTGGATATTTGAATTTTCTTTTAACGTATGTATATCTGAGAGGTTTGGATTAAAGTTAACAAGTCTATCATTTAAATGAGAATTATAAGTAGAGGCGTCCTTTTTCATTTTATTTGTTACGTGAGTATAAATTTTCATGGTCGTTTTCATATCCTCGTGGCCTACTTTTTCCATAATAGTTGCCAAATCGATTCCGGCCTCAGTCACATACTAATATGTGTATGCCTGAAAATATGAGGGGTAGCTTTTTTAGTAATATTGGTATATTCAAGTAATCGATTCATCCTGGTAATAATATTTTTCTGGATAAATGGATAACCGTTAGGTCTGCTAAACACAAAATTTCCATCGTGGTAATCTTAGAGGGCTTCACCCGCATAGCCATGTTATACCACGACCGGCACTCTTCCATGTTCCCGCTGTAGGGTTCTCTGTTCCTAACATAGCGAATCACAAAGAAGAGGCACAAGTTCAAGGACAAGCAGCTATCGCTGTGGCTAAAGAAATTTGTTTATTTTATAGCTAACATCTACTAAGACGGGATTTACACAAAATTATTGACACACCCACAAAAAACCACCTCCTGTAACCATAATCGAAATGAGTTACGGGGAGGTGGCATTTTTTTCATAAATAATTCCATATATTTTTTACTTTTAGTATAATGCAACTAAAGGGGTTACATTGAAATGATTACCAATGGGGATGGGAGGAGATGTTCATTAAGGCGCTTTATGTAAGCGACCTTCATAGCTATATGGACAAAACCATATCGCAGCTTGAACAAATACATACACAAGTAAAAAACATCCAGAAGAGCGTAGAAGCCATTATAGTTTTGGAGGATGCGTTTAAAGGGAAAACGGCTAATTCTATTCGAACCTTTTACCAAGAGGTACATATGCCGTTTCTGTTGTTCCTAGAAGGTTTTATTACGAATTACTCCGATACGTTACAGGAAATGAAAAAGTCGATTCAAGACATGGAACCAAACAAAGATGGGGTTATTCGCGAGGATTTTCTTTCTCAAGACGTGCAACGAGGTTTTGAGCGAATGGAACAGATTACTATGGCGTTAACGGATGAGGCAAATGCTGTTCTTCACTCGGTCAAAGATATTTGTTAACATTCGCGATATAGACGATGGGGAGTTCCTAGATAAAGTACAACACGCGAAAAAGCTGAACCGTCAGACGATAGAGAAGCTCCACGCCTTTGACCGCCACAATACAGCTAAGCTAGAACCCATTGAACAAGATATTCGCATGATGAAGAATTATATTAGTCAGATCCGTGAGTTAGGAAACAATGGAAAGTTACGTATTGATAGGTACCAAGCCAGACAGCTAGATGACCAAAAGTTTCACAAAGAGCTTGTAGCTGGTATTGAGAACAAGGCTGTTAGAAACGCAATTGGGCTTGAGGCAGTTCTTGGCGAAGCAGGCAAGCTTCTACTCTCTAGGTATACTCGATTTGCAGCTATTCCGATTCAGTATTTACAGAAACATTTTGGATTAAAAACCATGGATTATAGCTATCGAGCTATGCATGCAGCTGTAGCAGCATCAGGTGACCGTTTAACTACAGGAGAATTTTCTTCCATTGAACACCAAGTAATTTCCGCAGTAGAGGTCTCGGACTATAAAAAAGTGAGACAGGGAACTTACTATACATTGGTGGATGGTAGGATCGTAAGGAAGTTCCAATCCGAATCTGGAAGTGTAGAATATGAATTAGTGGATACGATTCCTGAAAATCGATGGAGACCCAAGAAGCCAGAAAAAAGCTGGCTAGAAAGAAGTATGGATGATGCAAAAGAAATGGGAGGAAAAATAGCAAAGGAAGCTTTTGATTTTCTCATTTGGGATGATGCAAAAACGTTAATGGATCCAAGAGCATCCCAACAAGAGAAGGATATAGCGGCAGCTTCTCTGATGCCTCACGGAAGAGTTTTTAAGCTAGTTAAAGCTAGCGGAGTTATTAAATTTGCGGATAAAGGAAAACATACAGCGAAGAAAACTAAGAGTACAGGGAATCTCGTTAAAATTTATGGTGTAAAAGAGTATATTAAGGATGTTGAAAGGATTACTGGGAGAAAAATACCAGATAACCAAAAGATTTTACTTAAAAAAGAGTTAAGAGAAGTTGATTATTCCGGTAAATTGCCTAAAGGAGAGATAATTAAGCATAGAAAGGAATTTCAACGTAAAAAAGATAAATTAATTGATGAGTGGGAGAAGAACACAGGACAAAAGTGGCCTACGTATTCAAAGCCTGTACTTTCAAAAAGAGGAAGAGTGTATATTGAAAAAGGCGATAGGTACGATGCTCACCACATTATAAAAAATGAACATGGTGGTCCGAATGAATGGTACAATATACATCCTGCAAAAAGACCAAACGAACATCAAAGTGGGATACATCGTAAGGATGGACCAGAAAAGAAATTGTTTAAATAATTTATTAATGGAGGAAAATATATGTATGACTTTGAATTCCTAAATAAATATGTTTCAGAACTAAATAATCCACAAAACCAAGACAAAAAGCATATAATATATCGTTTAGAAGATGATGTTATTGAAGCAGAAAAGAGATTAGGTGAAAAATTTCCTAATGAACTAAGAGAGTTCTATTTAAAAGTAGGGTACGGCTTTATATGTAACTTTGATAAAACTCGTAGAAATAGGTTAATGGATCCTCATAGTGTAGCAGATTTTATACTCGGTGAAGATGATTTTATAGATTCAACCATTAGAGAATTATATCCAGATAATATGTTAGTATTTTTTGAAGTTGGAGAGGGAACATATCTTACTCTAGATTTGGAGCAGGAACAAGAAGGCGGGATTTGTCCTGTTTACTATTTTGAAGAAAAAATTGCAACATCACTTGAAGAATTTTTAAAGAGGATGGATGAAGAAACAGATTATTATATTCATTTAAATGAATAGATAATTACTACTTAAGTTTAAATTTGCGAGTAGTGGTGGAGTAAGTTAATTATGTAATGTTTTTAATTAGTACAACTTTACAAGGATGTTATTTTTAAAAAAATAACATAAACATAACCGATAAAAATAATAGAGAGAAATCCGACGAAAAATAATAGTGTTTATATTTTATAAAGTGCATTTTTTAGGTGAAAAGAAGTGAGAAGTAATTTAAAGAAATGGTGTCAATTATGGGCGGCATGATGTAAGTCATGCCCCTACCCCCTTATATAACAAGGGTTGAACGGCAACACTGATTTTTTTGACCCCATTTAGTCAAAATTGATGTAATAAGCCGCCTTGAACACTTGATTTAACAAGAATTTGGAGTGTTGGTTAGGTGATATTTGAAGAAAATCTCACAAAAACATCACAAAATTTTTAAAAAGTTATTTTACCAAGGATGTTTCCGTAAAGATTAGATACCTTTTCGGTTGCATCCTTTTTATTTTATCCGTCACATGTGTATAAATTCGCATAGTGGTATCAATATCTTCATGTCCAACACGCTTCATGATTGTAGCGATGATATGTTAAAGCAGGAGTCGTGGGACTCGTATTAGTTATATGGAAAGTACAGGAGACTCAATGGGGCAACATGTACATTTTGAGTGCTTTTTGGTTTATGGAATGGTAGTAAAAGTAATGGTAGATCCTCAGAAAGTACTTTATGGTGATTATAATAGTAGATTTGGAGATTTAATGAATTATAAAGTCTACCACTTTACTCAAGGGCAATTGAAAACTTCCTATACTTACGATGCGCTGAAGACTATTCATCCGACGAGAACATTCTGTAGTATTTAGAGCTAGTGACGGTAAACAACTTTATGCTAATGGTTTGAAAGACAACCTGTATTCTGTTTATCATATAAAGCATAAGCTACTGCGGCTTTTTCTATTCAACATGCTATTGATTACAGTAATAGGTGGAAAAATACAGTAGTAAGGAAGAATAACACTAGGGAAGAACACGGTAGTAATTGATAAAGTAACTAAAAAACAAATGTATTCTAGAGAGGATTTAAGTTGGTACAATTATGCTGTTAGAAATAAAAAGACTGTAGAGCCTATAGCCTCGTTCGGTTTTTACTTAATGCAGAAAATTTCGCTAAAAAGTACAGAGAAGGCACAGTAATTATAGACAATTTAAATGATTAATCCTAGCCCTCACTCCGGGGCTTTTTCTTTTCCCACACAAAACCACCTCCAATAATTATAATCTCAATGAGTTACATGGAAATGGTGTTTTTATTTACATCAAATCTATTTGAACCTTGACTGGCAAAATGCCTTTCAAGGTTTTTTACTTTAGTTTAGAAATCGGCTGATATTTGAGTGGGACAAAAATGAAAAAGAAGCTTCCCAAAAGTTTGCTCAACTTATGAGAAGCTTCCATTCATTATCCTCAATGTTAACAAAATGTTAAATATCACACTCTCATCTTACATAAACCTTGATATAACAAGTGTTCAAGGCGGCCGTTATAAAGAAGAAAAGGCTTTCGCCAGTGATGCTGTTGCAGATGCGCTAAAGCGTCATTGGACAGCTATAGACCATTTTGAAAACAATGGTTTAGCTGACAAAGTTGCTAAACATGTTGATGGGTTTAAAGCGTAGCTTCATCATCAGTTTGAAAATGACCAGATATCTGAAGAAGTGTATCATAGACTCATGACTGAGGCGGAATCCATGACCGGACAGTGGGGGTAATTTCTGCTATTGACAAGCTAGTCCAACAAAAAGTTCCGGCCATCAAGAACGGTGGTCAGAACTTTTTCTTTATTTTTGAATCGTAAATATTGTACCTAGCCTAGGGATCCAAAAATCTTCAAGAAAGGATGAAAAAACCTCCCCCATAGAGCAATTAAAGGCATACGGGGGATTTTATATAGATCGTTGATTATCTACTAGTTAAAATACTAAAATATTTTGATTAAATAACAGCAGTCCTTCAGAAAAGAATTACTCCACCGCTCTTCAATACTATTTAGACTCATATACGTTGATACAGAATGCTGAATCAGTTAACTTCTCCAATTTCTCTATTTGAAAAGTCATTCTTGACATAATACAGAATTTTCGATTTACTAAGAATAGAAAAACAAGCAAGATAGCACACCACTTTTGATAGACCAAAGACCGATTACGAGAGGGGAGGGAGAGGATTTTTTAACAGCTTGATATTACTTTAAAAGAAGGGGGAAGCTTATGGCACAGATTGAAAAATTTTTAAGTCAAGTTAGTAGTATTGTTTGGGGCTTACCTTTGCTTGTGCTTTTAGTAGGCACTGGCGTGTATTTAACGATCAGGCTTGGTGCGCTTCAAGTGCGTTCATTACCTTATGCATTAAAACTCGCTTTTTCAAGGAATCAAGATAAAGAATCAGATGGGGATATTTCTCACTTTCAGGCGTTAATGACTGCTTCGGCAGCGACAGTCGGGACTGGAAATATTGTCGGGGTAGCGACAGCGGTTCTGATGGGTGGACCTGGTGCTATCTTCTGGATGTGGCTAGCTGGTTTTTTTGGCATGGCAACGAAGTATGGAGAAGCGATTTTAGCTGTAAAGTACCGTGTGAAAGATGCAGAGGGAAATATGGCTGGGGGGCCCATGTATTATTTGGAACATGGGTTAAAACAGAAATGGCTCGGTGTGCTGTTTGCAGTATTCGGTGCTCTTGCGGCTTTTGGGATTGGCAACGGAACGCAGTCCAAAGCCATTGCGGATTTAATGAATGATACATTTTCTGTTCCATTTTGGGTGACTGGTGTTGTATTAGTTATTTTTGCTGGGATGGTTATTTTAGGTGGGATTAAGTGGATTGGTCGTGTAACTGCTTTTTTTGTGCCGATTATGGCAATATTTTATATTCTCGCTGGAATTATAGTCATGATTATGAATCTTAATCTTGTTCCAGAAGCACTTGGAACGATTTTTACGTTTGCTTTTACTGGTGAAGCTGCTGCTGGTGGGGCTGTTGGTGCCGCCATACGATTCGGGGTCGCACGGGGCTTGTTTTCCAATGAAGCTGGCTTAGGATCTGCTCCTATCGCTGCAGCTGCGGCCAAAACGGATTTACCTGGCAGACAGGCGCTCGTTTCTATGACGCAGGTTCTTATTGATACATTTATTGTTTGTTCTATTACCGGAATCACCATTGTCATGTCCGGTGATTGGCAAAATGAATCCATTAAAGCCGGGGTGTTGACTTCTACTGCTTTTGAAACTTTATTAGGAAGTGCAGGTCCGTATGTTATTACGCTTGGGTTACTGTTTTTTGCAACATCTACCATTTTAGGATGGGGGTATTACGGGGAAAAGTGTTTCCAATACTTATTCAAAAATCCTGTTGCTGTCAGAGCTTATCGTACTGTTTTTGTTCTCTTTATTTTCGTCGGTGCAACTGCGTCCCTCGATGTAGTTTGGACGTTGGCTGATGTTCTAAACGGATTGATGGCTGCTCCTAACTTAATTGGTTTGCTTGGTTTGTCGGGTGTCATTATTTATGAAACAAAACGTTTTCAGAAAAAAGCTAAGGAAGAACAGGAGCGAGCAGCTTCGTGAGTTTCCTAGCTCTGCTTCAATAGGTACCTGTCCATTTTACTAATATTGCTAAGTGGATGTACTGCTTTTAGTATAAACTTCTAAAGTAGAAAAAAACGGCGACTCTCTCCTGATATACTAGGCTGGAAAAAGTGAGAGAATAGTGAATGTAGAATTGAAAAAATCCGAACTATTCGTATTCTAAGTGAAGAATTTCGAATGATAGTTCGGATTTTCCATTCGCTACGTTGCTAAACGGGCCCGCGCGCCTTTGTTATTGGAATCTTGATGTGTACGTTAAATGTAGAAGTAATTTATGAATCCACATAGAGTAGCAAACTCTAAAAGCATCATGCATAAAGTTAGCCTCCTTGGCATTATCACAAGGAGGCCACCATTCCTTACCGAAATAGATCCAAAAATCGTTCCCAAATCCCTTTTTCTTTGTCTGTTTTTTCAGGTGTTTCTTGCTCTGGTAGTTCAATGCTTTCTGTTTGCAAGACAAACTGTACGACTTCCACATGTTTGTTTTTATCAGAAATAAAGGAGCTTGGTCGATAGTCGGAATTATCATATTCCTCCATCATTTTCTGTGTTTCCTGTTGGATTTGACCTGGTAAATTACTAGTAGCTTCTTGTAGCTGTTTGGTACCAGTGTGTAAATCATTTACCCCTTCACTCGTAGCCGCAGTTCCGTCAGCTAACTTTTGTATACCAGTATCAAGCTCTTGATACGATGAAGCTAATTCACCGACTCCTTCCGTATAGCTTACTAAGCCATTATGGAAATCCTGGTAGTCGGAAGAGAAGGAGGCAAAGCCTTTCTGGATCTGAGTAATAACATCCAGCTCGTTCATTGTTTTGGTTGCCTTCTCTATTTCGGCTGCCATTCGATTTAAATTCGCAGCCATCTCATTAGTTACACCCGACGACTGCTGCAATGCAACTGTCACATCGTCAAATGCACGTTTGGCATGGTTGTATGTTTCTTTGGCTGTCTTTGCTGCTTGATACGTTTCTACCAACTGATCAATCACATTCTGATCTGCATTACTTTCATACAATTTATTAATCTGTGCGTCGCTTATCGCATAGGACGGGATTCCGTTCATTGCTTCATCCAATTGACTTTTTGCTTTGCTATAGTCTTGTTTAAGACCATCCATAGCTTTTGCAGATTCTTCTAGCCCATTTGCTACCTCGCGCAGGGTAGTTGGTAATTGTTGTAGCTTGCCTAAATCTACGTTACCTGTGCTTTCCTGCACGGTTTCGTTGATCGAAACTAACGCTTCTTTTATAGATGTAGAGCCATTTATTAACTCATCCGAAGACTGATTTAATTCATTCATTCCATTTTTATATTCTGTTGAGCCATCGCTAAGCTCCTGTGCACCTTGATTTAGTTCGGCAACACCTGTTTTTAAGTCACCAACACCTGTATAAACTTTACTTATCGCATTAGCTAGTCCCTGCATTTCCCCGGTTACGCCACTCGTATCAGGATTTTCAATCGACATCGAGTAAGGTGCTGCGTTTATTTCTATCGGTTCCATTTCAAATTCAGACACATCTGCTGAGATAATATAGTCTTCCTCTTGTTCAGGCATGACGGTGAAGTTTATTTGTTTATTCTGACCGGCGTTTGCTTTCGTTCCTTCAGGAGCCTGAATATTTTCAAACTTCGTTGGGTCTAATGTCACTGCTATTTGTAGCAGGTAATTCTCAAAGAATTCAGGATTTACTTCGTCATTACCAGAAGTAGAAATTTGTATTTCCAATGAACCGCTCTTACCAGCTAGTTCTTGTGGTTGTATTTTCTTTCCATTGAGTAAATAGGTAATGGAAATGTACCAAGGCAGCGCTTTGTTTTTTAAATTTCCCTGGTAGTAAAATTCCTCTTCTTCCTTCGCCTGAAATTGAACCTTACCACTACTTTTTTCTATGTCTGTCAGATTCGTTAAATTTCGTACAGAACTGTATTTACCATAATCGATCATTTTTCCCGGTTCTGTGACACGGAAGGTATTGACGACATATATGTCTTCTAACCCTCCATTTGCATTCATATTTCCGTAGATCACTTCATCTTTCGACTCATAATCTCCCGTCTTTTCTTCGCTTTTTGTGGTTTTCGTATCGTTATCTTCATTCGCAAAAACGAGAGAAGGAAGATTCGCAAACACGAGTATAGTAATCAATAGCAACAGACTTATCTTTTTAGTTCGCAACGTATCACTTCCCCTTGTAAAAGTTTGCTTTCCATGTGGTTTTTTCAATGACTTTATCAAGTACAATCAAAAGTGCAGGCAGTACTAACACAACCATGATAAACGCCAGCAATGCACCTCTTCCTAACAACAGTCCAATAGAAGCGACAATTTTATTAGAAGATGTCAACCATAGAATAAATCCTACACTGGATAAGATAGAGGCTGAGACACCAATCGAAAAGATTTTTTCATCGATTGTTTTTTTAATTGCCGGTAATGCATGCATTTCTTTGCGATTTTCTTTGTATGCTTCTGTTAAAAGAATCGCATAGTCCACCGTTGCTGCCAGCTGAACGGTACTAATAATGAGATACCCTACATAAACGAGTGGAGTATTTGTAAAGTAAGGAATTGATAAATTGATCCAGACAGCAGATTGAATTGTAACTAATAACACGACCGGAAAGGAGAGCGATCGGAACGTTATGAGCAGTACGATTGCGATTGCTATCACGGTTAAGAGGTTAACAACGGTATTATCCTTTTCCACTACTTGTTTCATATCGTATAAGGTGACACTTTCACCTAGTAAATGATAGTCTTCATTATAGTAATCCGATGTGAGTGATTTAATTTGGTCAATAAAAGCAAATGTTGCTTCTCCCTCTGTGTCTACCGATGTATTGACGATAATCCGGCTGTAATTATCCGAAAAGAATTGTTCTGTAACCGATGCCTCAAGGTATTCAGGTGGGATTGCTGGGCTAACCGCGTCAACGTAAGAAATGGTGCTTTTTACTTCTGAAAAATCTTTTAACTTTTGTACTAAACTCTCTTCTTTTGCAATATCACCTTTAGGCAACAGTAAAACCATCGGCGTATGCTTTCCAAACACTTTTTCAATTGCAGCTTCATCGCTATAAGCTCTTGACGCTTCTGGTTGTTCGCCAATACCATATATGAAATTGGTTTTGCTTTGACCCAAGAACGAAGGAATAATCAAGATTAATAGAATAATTAACGCAGGGATGCGAAACTTAGTTAATGTTTTACCAACATTCCGTATACTAGGTAATAGCTGCTTATGCTCTGTTTTATCAATCCAGTGATAGAACATTAACGTTAACGTAGGTAGGAACACCATGACACTGATAAAGCTAAGTGCAATGCCTTTAACCAAGTTAAGCCCCAAGTCTGCCCCAATTTCAAAATCCATAAATGCCAAGGCGATAAAACCGAAAAATGTTGTCGAGGCACTTGCTGCAATCGCCGGGAATGAGCGTTTTATCGCCATCTGCATTGCTTCTGCTGGAGAATCTGTTTGCTTACGATAATCTGCGAAGCTGTGTAGCAAGAAGATGGCATAATCAAGCGAAACCGCTAACTGCAATATTGGAGCTACGGATTGAGTAATGAATGATATTTCACCAATAAATATATTGGTTCCCAAGTTGATCAGTACAGAAATACCAATTGCTGTCAGGAAGAAGACTGGTTCGGCCCATGATCTAGTTGACAGGATAAGTATTAGGATAATGATCGGTACGAGTAATGCGGTTGCATACATGGTTTCTTTTCCGGTCATTTTTTGGGAGGTTGCGGTATCGAGTGCTTCTCCAGACATTGCATTTTTTTCACCAATTAATTGGTAAATAGCATCGGTTGTTTTTACTTCTTTTCCTTCTTCAATGTGGAAGGAGAATAACCCATTTCCATTTTTATAGTAGGATTCAACCGTAGCTGAGTCTGCCACTTCAATTGGTGTCTTCGTATCGATCGCATCATCCAACCACGTTACTTCGGAAACACCTTCAATTGCTTCTAGATCTTTTTTGAAAGCCAATGCTTCTGGAATATTTATGTCTTTTATCATCACACGTGTATTAGCTACTGCACCATTAAATTCCTCTTCCATCGTATCCATAGCAATAGTGGATGGAGAAGCTTTCGGAAGGTAGTCTACCATATTATAGTTTATAGAAACTGCGAATTGTGCAAATGTACTAATTACTGCGATGATCATAAATGTAATGACAACGGCTTTTTTATGTTTGATAATTTTTGCTATCCAATCAATCGGTGCTCACCCCTTCTTGCGTAATAATTGGAAACCATTTATTATTATATTATACATTGTGTTGGATTAACAACAAGCAGTTTACTAATTTACGTGCAAAATCCAACATTTATAAAAAATGTGTTGAATAAAATTTTTAAGAAAGTGTGAAAAATTTATGAACGAAAAAATCGATCGCCGAAAAAAATATACACGAATGGTACTGAAGGATAGTTTCATTATGTTGTTAAAATCAAAACCGCTTTCCTCCATTACGGTGAAAGAAATTTGTAAACATGCGGACGTTAATCGTTCCACTTTTTATGCACATTATACAGATCCATATGATTTACTGATGAAAATAGAAGCAGAAATTATAGCGGATATGAATACATATTTAAGTCAACAAAATTTTGCCGAGGCAGAAAAGGCGTTACAAACAACAGAAAAACTATTGGAATATATAGTTTCAAAGTATGATGTCTGTCAGACTCTGTTAAACGAAAGTGAGAATACATCCTTTGAACAGAGGGTAATGGATGTCGCAAGAAAATTCCTCATCAATAATTGGATGGATGAAAATAAAATGGCAGCTACCGATTCAGCGTATATTAGTACGTTTATTATTAGCGGCAGTATTCATGTCATTAAACACTGGCTAGCAAATAACATGGATAAAACCCCTCAACAGATTGCTCAAATTATCAATAATATTGCTAACAATGGCATCAGGGGGATAGAAGTAGATTAACTCATATAAAATCATTTATTTGCCTTCATTTATGAAAAATGGCAAGTTACGGTTGGAAGTAGAAAGGCTCCAGCAAATAAACTTAAAAGTGGATAATACAGCTATAGACTTAAATGAATGAAAGAAATGTTTTGTGAATTTTTATTCAATATATCGTTTTTTGTGGATGGGTCAATTGATCGTTAGCGAAATAAAGTGGTTAAAAATGGACTGCTACTTGAAATAGTGTACTTGATTGGTTTTAATAAACGGACAATAAAACGATGGGCGTGAAAAGCATGTATCAAACGGATGAAGTTAGCGAATATATTAACAATGTGGAAACGAAATGGAGGGATGCCTTCATAGAGTTGAAAAAAGTGATCGACCAGCACATTCCAAGCGGTTTCCAGATGGAAATGCAATATGGCATGCCTTCATATGTGGTACCTTTATCTGCTTACCCTGACGGATATCATTGTAAACAGGACACTCCACTGCCATTTATTAGTATTGCAGCACAAAAAAAGCACCTTGCTGTCTATCATATGGGAATTTATGCAGACCAAGCATTGTTACATTGGTTTGAAGATGAACATCCTCATCATACGGACACAAAATTAAATATGGGAAAAAGCTGTATTCGATTTACGAATCCTAATAAAATTCCTTATCAGCTCATTGGAGAGCTTGCTTCTAAAATGACAATAATGGATTGGATTGCGTTGTATGAAAAAAATAAGCGAACATAAATTTGTTACGAGAGGACAAAATGATAGGAAAAGTTTCGTGATGGAAAAAGTATTATGAAATAACCTCAATATAGAAGCAATTAATTAGCCTGCCGCTACGATAAACACGATATATCGGCAGGCATACATTTACATGTCTACTTTTAACTTATTTGTTTTGTTCGTTTGTGCTTTTTTAAAGAACAGGAATGTTAGAATAACGGTTAATATAGCTCCGATAATAAATGAAACATTCAATTCCAGTCGGAAGCCGATTTGTGCATTTAGAATATATACAAACACCATATAACTCATAAAAATGGCGGGTACCATTGATACGAAATAGTTTTTTCCTTTGACAAACAAATACATTGTTGCTATCCACAATGCAATTACTGCCGTTGCTTGGTTGGCCCATGAGAAGTAACGCCATAAAATATTAAAGTCGATTTTAGTTAGAATGTAAGAAATAGCAAATAAAGGAATAGCAATCGCCAAGCGGTTAAATATTTTTTTCTGGCCAATGTTTAAATAATCCGCAATAATAGAGCGTGCAGCACGGAATGCAGTGTCGCCAGAAGTAATTGGTAGTACGATCGCACCTAGTACGGCAATGGTTCCTGCAATCGCACCAAGTAATGTAATAGCAATTTCATTTACCGCGGCAGAAGCAGTACCTTCAGCAATAATTCCGCTTAATGTTTGTCCATCAAAAAGGCTCATAGCAGCAGCTGCCCAAATCATTGCAATAATGGCTTCAGCAATCATCATGCCATAAAAGATATACCGCCCTTGTGATTCCTTTTGTGTTGTTCTCGAAATAATCGGTGATTGCGTTGCGTGAAAGCCTGACAAGGCACCACAAGTAATCGTAAAGAATAATATTGGAATGACTGGCAGATTATCAGGATGCATATTCGTTACGTTCAGCTCTGGGATCTTATAATCTGAAAACAGCAGTGAAATTCCAATTGCTACCGTGCCAATTAACAAGATAGCACCGAGGATAGGATAAATCCGTCCAATAATTTTATCAATGGGTAAGACAGTAGATAGAAAGAAATAAAGGAATATCGTTCCTAAAATTATCGAAAAAGCAATCCTTTGATCTAGCAATATATCAATGAGTGATGCTGGTGTAGTAACGAAAACGGTACCGACTAAGATTAATAATAATAGAGAAAAGGCATTTACAATATGTCTGGAAGCTTTTCCTAAAAATCTTCCCGCCAATTCCGGAATGTGCGCCCCTTTATTACGTATAGAAATCATCCCTGTTAAATAATCATGCACAGCCCCAGCAAAAATAGACCCAAGAACGATCCATAGAAAAGCAACTGGACCGAATAAAGCTCCCATAATTGGACCAAAAATGGGACCTGTACCAGCAATATTGAGCAATTGTATCATCGCATTTTTTTGCTTACTCATCGGCACATAGTCAACGCCGTCATTGTTAGCGTAGGCGGGTGTGCTTCTCTCATCACTCGGTGCAAATAGCTTATCAATAAATTTTCCATACGTGAAATAAGCTACGATTAATAAAATAATAGATACAATAAACGTGATCATTCATTATCCCCCTTTGATGTAATCATGTTGAAAACGCTTACCACATCTAGTATACCTAGGGGAGTTAGATAATTAAAGTAATTTGCGACAATAATATATTAACGAAATTTATTTGAAATAAGAAATGCACCATGCCATGATTTATTTGCCAAATAAACACGTGTATAATGAAGAAATTGAAAAATTTCCATTGATGCCTTTCTTTGGTAACAAGTAAGCAACTGTTTGCTCTTTGGATAGCCCGAGCTGGAGCAGTCCTTTTGCTATCGTTCTTAAATACGGCCGTGCGGGAGTATGAATGGCTTCTTCCTTCATTGGATTAGGATTAGTAAAGGTAAATAGAGGGCGACCATTACTAGTTCCAAGGTACACAAATGCCATACCACCCAGTCAGAATATTTGCAAATACCTGTTCCATAATGGTCTGTAAATCTATTTGTAATCGATGTATATTATTTTCTTGTGCGACAACTTCAATGAACTGTTGTTCAGTAATCAAATATTTTCTTCCAATTGTTATTTCATTAGCCATGCTTTGATGATCTATAAAGGCAACTCCGCCAGCACCCCATTTGCTTTGCTCTTTGGAAAAATAAAGAGGGTAAGGAAGATCAATACGATCAGTACCTTTAGGAGTGGATTGATCATGGCAGCCTCTTTCAGGTTTGGTTGATCCTTCTGGAGTTTGACCATAGATATAGCATAAAAAACGCTCTTCTAATAGATTTGAACCGTAGCTTACATACCATACATCCATATTACCGCTCTCCCTTATCAGGTTACTGACTATCATAACGAAAAATGAGACAAAAATACATAGCTGAAATAATAATTGAAAATTTTATTATTTTGTGATAATAATAATAACAATAATCAATTAGGGGGAAGACACCATGAAACGAAGACCGCTCGCTATTGTGATGATCCTATTTATAATTTTTCTAGCCGCTTGTGCAGGAGGAGAGAACAGTACTGGAGAAGGGGTATCTGTGAAAGATGGGAGTAAGAAGAGCCTAACAGTTGATCTGTCTGCAGACCCTGTTTCCCTTGATCCACATGCAGCAAATGATGGTACATCGCTGTATGTGATGAATGCCATGTATGATACGCTTGTTGCAATGAATAAAGATTTGGAGATAGAGCCTGCTCTAGCTGAAAGTTTGGAACAAATAGATGATCTTGTCTGGGAAGCTAAAATTAGACAAGGTGTCAAATTTCATGACGGCAGTGAGTTAAATGCTGAAGTTGTAAAAGCAAATCTGGATAGGGTGCGCGATCCTGAAGTTGGCTCCCCATTATCTTTCTTGTTTGATATGATCAGCACTGTGAAAGTAATAGATGATTATACCGTGCAAATTGAAACAAAATTCCCTTTTGCTGCATTACCATCGCATTTAGCTCATCCAGGAGGACATATGATCAGTTTAGAAGCAATAAAGAAAGATTATCAGCAAATGGAAGATGGTGGAGAACCATTTACGTATATTAATGAAAACCCGATAGGTACTGGATATTTTAAATATGATAAACGTGTAAATGGAGAATTTGTTTCGCTTGTTAAAAATGAGGCTTATTGGGGAGAACAGGCAAAAGTCGATCAAGTTACTTTTAAGACAGTTCCAGAAGATGCGTCTCGAATTGCTGAGCTAAGAACTGGTGAGGCTGATATTATTTATCCAGTTAATCCGAATGATGTAAAGCAAACGAATAGCAATAAAGGAACTGCTGTTCATGAGACAGAAAGTGCAAGTATGTCTTACTTAGGTATGAATAATAGCAAAGAACCATTTCAAGATAAAAGAGTAAGACAAGCAATAGCTATGGCGATTAATAAACAAGAGTTGGTGGACGGTGTGTTTGCAGGCGTTCCATTAGTTGCAAATGGTCCTTTGGCGTCAACGGTTAACGGTCATAGTAAAAATGTTGAACCACTTGGCTATGATCTGGAAAAGGCAAGGGAGTTATTAGAGGAAGCTGGTTATGAAACGGGCTTTAGTGCATCCATTTTAGCTTATGATCGCACAACTTCTGATATAGCAGAATATGTTCAGGTGCAGCTGGAAAAGATCGGTATTGATGTAAATATTGAACAGGCTGAGGTTGGTGCATATTTAGAAGTAACAGGAAATGGAAGCTTTGATATGTTTATCGGTAGCTGGGGTACGGTTACACTTGATGCAGACTATGGTCTATATCCAATGTTCCATTCACAAAACGCAGGAAACGCTGGGAATCGTTCCTTTTTTAACCATAAACAAGTGGACGAATTATTGGAAAAAGCAAGGCAAACATCTGATGAACAGGAACGCCTGCAATTTTATGAAGAAGCACAACAAATAATAGTTGACGAAGCTACCATTGTTCCACTATACCATTCTGTCCTCCTAGCAGGATTGAGAGAAGAGGTAAAAGGATTTTATCAATACCCAAGCAGCTTTCCATTTTTACGGGATGTGGAGATTAAATAACGGGTTTATCCCGCATGTAAGGTGCTGTAAGACTCTCGCTTCTAAAGTTGGAGGTAACGACAAACAAATCTAAGTGGGAGATAACGTCACCCTAAATGCATGATTTGTTGAAGGATCTTGAGATCATACCCTTGTAAGATAAGAAAGCATAAAATTAGGTCCTTGGGGATAACAAAATAACCGAATAGCCACGTCCGGCTCTATCGCCCCATGACTTTTACAGATAGACATAATGGATACATTAAATAAAGCAAACCAGATGCAATATACGCTGTTTACGATACTATTTGAGCAATCTTAATTGGATTGGTTGGTTAATGCAAACGGAACTAAATACTGTCTTTAAGTATATTCTAAAGCTAGCGGTACAGTTATAGCATGAACCATTTTTTGTTTTGTTCCTAATAAAAAACAGGTCTACGCCTTTTATCCATAGGCTAGACCTGTTTGGTGTTTTAGTGAGGCTGCATTTCGCCCGAAGCAATTTTTTCAATATGATGACATGCAGCCCGATGTCCTTCTTTCATATGATCCAAATTGTGTAACTCAGGTACATCCGTTTTGCATAACTCCGTTGCAAACGGACACCTCGTATGGAAGCGACATCCAGTTGGCGGATCTATTGGAGAAGGAACATCGCCTTTTAGGATAATGCGTTCTTTTTTGTTTTCAGGATCAGGTGCAGGTATCGCTGATAACAAAGCCTTTGTATATGGATGCTGTGGGTTATCAAATAACGATTTTTTATCAGCAATCTCTACGATTTTTCCTAGATACATTACAATAATTCGATCTGAAATATGTCGAACGACACCAAGATCGTGCGCAATAAATAAGAAAGTTAAATTAAAGTCACGCTGCAAATTTTTTAACAGATTTAATACTTGTGCTTGTACGGAAACATCCAATGCTGAAACAGCTTCATCACAAATGATTAGTTTTGGATCAACAGATAAAGCACGGGCAATCCCAACACGTTGCCTTTGTCCTCCAGAAAATTCATGCGGATAGCGATCAATTTGTTCTGCATTTAAGCCAACTGTTTCTAACAGTTCAATCGCTCGTTTACGACGTTGGTCTTTTGGAACAATATTTTGAATGGCCATTGCTTCGGTTAAAATTTGTGCTATTGTTTGACGTGGGTTTAACGAAGCATATGGATCTTGAAAAATAACTTGTAAGTCTTTTCGTTTTTTTCGCATTTCACTTTTGTTTAGTGCTAATAGATCGCCGCCATCAAATTCAATTTTTCCTTCCGTAGGCTCATCTAGACGAAGAATGGATCGTCCGGTTGTCGATTTTCCGCAACCTGATTCGCCGACGACACTTAAAGTTTCCCCTTCATAAATTTCAAAAGAAATATCGTCGACCGCTTTGACGTGGTTTACGGTTCTTCCTAGAAATCCACCTTTAATTGGGAAATATTGTTTTAAATTAGTTACTTTGAGTAGCTCTTTTTGGGCCATATGCCTTCACCTCCGGATCTCCATCCCAACGATCAGTATAGATCCAACAACGCACTTCGCTATCGCCTTCTATATGATCAAGGGAAGGTAATTCCTCCATGCAGAGCTCTGTTGCAAACGGACATCTTGGTGCAAATCGACATCCTTTTGGCATATCCTTTGGACTTGGAACGTTGCCTCTAATAGGTTCCAGTTCATCAACGTCTGTATCATGACGAGGTATGGACTTCAATAAGCCTATTGTATAGGGATGTTTTGGGTCTTTAAATAAAGATTTCACATCTTGGTATTCAACTACTTTACCACCATACATCACGGCAACATAATCACACGTTTCCGCTACAACACCTAAGTCATGTGTAATCATAATTACCGACATACCAAGTTTTTCTTGTAAGTCATTTATCAGTTCTAAAATTTGTGCTTGAATTGTTACATCTAAAGCCGTAGTCGGCTCATCAGCAATCAGTAAATCTGGATTGCAGGCTAGTGCCATGGCAATCATAACGCGTTGTCTCATCCCGCCCGATAGTTCATGCGGGTATTGTTTTACGCGTTTATCCGGAGAAGGAATTCCAACTAACTTTAATAGTTCAATCGCTTTTTTCGTTCCGCTTTCTTTTCCTAAGCCTTGGTGTACTTTTAGTGTTTCACGAATTTGCTGACCAATGGTATAAACGGGATTTAACGAAGTCATTGGTTCTTGGAATATCATTGAGATCTCATTACCACGAATTTGACGAATTTCTTTATCTGTCAATTTCGTTAAATCTCTTCCTTTAAAATTGATTTCGCCGCCCTTTACCTTCCCTGGATGATCGAGTAATCGTAAAATGGAAAGAGCGGTAATACTCTTACCTGAACCTGATTCTCCAACAATCCCGATTGTTTTTCCTTTCGGTAATTTAAAGGAGACGCCATCAACTGCTTTTATTTCAAAATCATCTAGGTAGAAAGATGTTTGTAAATCCTTTATATCTAAAATAATTTCTTGACTCATTATAGTCACCTCTTTTCTCCAAAACTACTAATCTAAATCGATTCGCTTATTTAAGTACTTATACGAGATATCAACCAATAGATTTACAAATACGAATACGACAGCAATCACTAATACGGCAGCCTGCACTACAGGGAAATCTCTCGCTAATATCCGATCGACAATTAGCTTTCCCATCCCATTAATGGCAAATACCGATTCTGTCAAAACGGCACCAGCGAGTAAACTTCCAAACTGTAAACCTATAACAGTGACTACTGGAATTAATGCATTTTTCAAAGCGTGACGGTAAATAACGATTCGTTCACCTAAACCTTTCGCACGTGCTGTTCGGATATAATCCTGTGAAATAACATCGAGCATACTGGAACGTGTCATTCTGGCAATAACGGCTGCTCCCATCGTTCCTAGCGTAATTACAGGCATAATCACTTGTTCCGGTGTGCCCCAGCCAGTAGGCGGAAGCCATCCTAATTGAATGGAAAACCATTGCATTAACATAAGACCAAACCAGAAGTTCGGCATTGATAAACCAAATAATGCAATTAGCATAATAGAGACATCAGCAAACGAATATTTTCTAACGGCAGAAATAATTCCTGCAATTAGTCCTAAAAAGATACTGAAAATCGTACTGTAAACAGCTAATTCGAAAGTTACCCAAAATTTTGGCCAAAGTTCCTCACTTACTGGTAAGCTCGTTCGCCAAGAATTACCAAAATCCAACAAAGCCGCATCTTTAACAAAATTAAAATACTGCACAGGGATAGGGTCATTTAATCCTAAACGTTCTTCAATTTGTTCAACTGTGGCTGGAGGAGCACTTTCCCCAGCGATAATATGTGCCGGGTTTCCTGGAGATAGGTGCATCAGGGAAAATACTAAGATCGTAACACCTATTAATACAGGAATAATCTGTAATAAACGCCGTACAATAAATTGAAACATCGTTGCACCTACTTCCTATTTTTTCATTTTTGGATCTAACGCATCGCGCAGCCCATCTCCAAAGATGTTAAAGGCTAATACAATCAACATAATAACCAGGCCTGGGAATAATGCAATATGTCCTGCATCCCACATAAAGTCCCGTCCATCACTTAAAAGCGCCCCTAATTCTGGGGATGGTGGCTGTGCACCCATTCCTAAAAATGAAAGTCCACTTGCGGATAGTACTGCTGTTGCAATAAATAAGCTCCCTTGTACAATAATCGGAGACAAAATATTAGGCAAAATATGCTTAAATATGATTCTCGTATCTGATGCACCTAATGCTTTCATGGCATCAATATATTCTAAGTTTTTGGTTGCCAACGTTGAACCCCTGACAATACGAGCAAATGTAGGAATTGCAAAAATGGCAACCGCTATAACAACATTTTGTAAATTAGCTCCTAAAATACTAATTAATGCAAGAGCTAATAAAATACCTGGGAAAGCTAGTAATACGTCCATAATCCGCATAATGATAGTGTCTATTTTTCCACCATAATAACCTGAAACAAGTCCGAGAAAAATGCCAACAATACCACCTAAAATGGTGGCTGAAATACCTATACTCATCGTGATACCCAATCCATGAATAATTCTTGTGAAAATATCTCTGCCATGATGATCGGTTCCAAACCAGTGCTCAGCAGAAGGCCCTTCAAGCTTTACACCATAGTCAACTGCATCTGGAGATTCTGATGTTAATAACGGTCCTATAAGCGCAATGAGAACTAAGACGATAATTAAATATCCGCCAACTAAAGCACTTTTATTTTTGCGTAATTTACTATAGAAGTCTTTCAATGATCGTTTAAAAGGATGATCTGTTTTTGGTGATTTTGTAATTACATTATTTGCTGGTTCAGCACTCATGTTGTTACCCCCTTATTGTCGAAATATGTAGCATTATTATTAAAAATCTGATATTAATTCGGACATTTACACGGTATATAGGGAAAATTGTCATACTATTTATAATACAATTAAATGAGGTATTTTTCAATATGGATTGAAAAAATATTTTTAATTCATAGTATTATTATAATTATTGTATTTGAGTTTAAATATTCTTGCTATTTCGTAAAAAATCGTTTATATTAAAAATTGTTAACATTATTTTTACTTTTAAAATTATAGGCAGGGGGTATCAATACAGATATGAAAAACAAAAAATTATTATGGCTTGTTTCCTTGTTAGCTATGCTTACATTTGTATTAGCAGCATGTGCGGGCGACGGAGAGCCTGAAAGTAAATCAGAAGGAGAAGGCTCAGAAAAAGAAGGTTCAGGAAGCGGTGGCGATTTAGTTATTGCCCTTCCATCAGATGTTGTGTCGCTATCTCCACATGGAACAAATGACATTCCGTCTGGTCAAGTTGCTGATAATATTTATGAAACATTGACGGTATTAGATGAAAATCAGGAACCACAACCTGGATTGGCTAAGGAATGGAAAGAAGTAGATGAAACAACATGGGAATTTCAATTGCAAGAGGGTGTGAAATTTCACGACGGTGAAGAGCTGACGGCAGAGGTTGTTAAAAAGAACTTTGATCGTCTTGTTGATGAAAAGATCGCCTCACCGAGAGCATTCTTATTTGAAGCAGTGGAAAGTGTAGAAGCAAAAGATGATCTTACATTAGTGATTAAGCTTGAATATCCATATGCGCCGCTGTTAGCAAATTTAGCGCATAGTGGTACAGCTATTATGAGTCCAAAAATAATTGAGGAAGATTATGCACAAATGGAAGATGGGGGTGATGTTGATGCATATATCAACAAAAACCCTATCGGTACTGGTCCATTTAAATTAGATGAATGGAAAGCAGGCGAAGAGGTCGTTATATCACGTAACGATGATTATTGGGGAGAAAAGGCGAAATTGGATACTGCCACTTTTAAAGTAGTCAGTGAACAAAGCTCCAGAGTAGCTGAACTGGAGACAGGTGTAGCTCATGTAGCTGATCAAATAGGGCCAAATAATATCTCACGTGTAGATAAAGCTGAAGGAATGAGTGCACTTCAGGAACCAAGCACCTCATTATCTTATGTTGGTTTCAACATGAAAAAAGAACCGTTTGATGATAAAAAAGTTCGTCAAGCTATTTCCATGGCAATTGATAAGGAAGAGATCGTTAGCGGTGTTTATAATAATGTAGGTATTCCAGCAAAAGGCCCGTTAGCACCGCCAGTATTTGGTTACGATGAGTCTGTTGGTGGTTTAGAGTATGATGTCGAAAAAGCAAAAGAGCTATTAGCGGAAGCTGGCTATGAGGATGGCTTTAAAACAACCATTTGGACAAATGATAATGAACAGCGTGTCGATACGGCTGTTACGATTCAAAATCAACTAAAAGAAATCGGTGTTGATGTTAAAATTGAAGAATTGGAGTGGGGAGCATTTTTAGATAGAACTTCTAACGGCGAACATGATATGTTTGTTCTAGGCTGGGTTACAAGTACTGGAGATGCAGATTATGGAATGTATCCACTGTTCCATTCATCTGCAGTTGGGGAGCCTGGAAACCGTTCCTTCCTGGAAAATGAAGAATTAGATAAGATTTTAGATGATGCTCACCATGAAACAGATCCTGAAGTACGTAAAGAACTATATTCTAAAGCACAAGAAATGCTTGTTGATTTAGCACCGATGATTTATACACATCACCAAGAATACTTACTAGGTGTTAGCGATTCTGTGAAAGACTTTGGTGTTAATGCGCAAGGTATTTACCAGATCAAGCAAGCATATATTGAAGAATAAAGCTTAGCAGCAAAAACCGGGGTAACTTAACCTCGGTTTTTTGCTATTTCATAAGTAATATTTTAGAAATAGACTAGGTTATTTGGCGGGAACGAAAAAGTCGTGCACCACAGTGAAAAAGTCATGCATCGAATCGAGAAAATCGTGCGTGGCAGAGAAAAAATTGCGCATCGAATTAAGAAAATCTTGCATGGCAGTGAAAAAGTCATGTATCGGCAGAAAGCCTACAATTTCAAAAGGATGAAAGCACCCCCTCCAAGCTGAATGAAAATTATTTTATCAGAGTCCACATATATTTTATAGACATGGTGCTAATTTGTTAACAAAATGCTAACACACTAGTGTTATTTATTAGCTTTGGAATAATAAAACTCAGTAAGGACCTTTGCAATCCATTGACAAAAAAATAAAAGCGATTTATTATATACGTGTAACGGGTTACATAGTGATTCATTTTTCGTTTTATGTAACCGGTTACATGACCTTTTTACAATGAAGGGGTGGAGAAGTTATGGCAACCATTCGGGATGTTGCAAAACTTGCCAATGTGTCAACAGCAACCGTATCCAGAGTGCTAAATAACAATGGGTATGTCAATAGTGAAACAAAAAAACGCGTTAACGAAGCGATTGAGAAGCTTCAATATCGACCTAATGATGTTGCTAGAAGTCTATTTAAAGGGAGCTCAAAAATGATCGCACTTTTTGTTCCTGATATTAAAAACCCTTTTTTTCCGGAGCTTGCTCGTGCAGTAGAAGATGTAACGAATCAGCATAATTACACATTCATACTTTGTAACACAGATGACAGCCATGAAAAAGAAGTTACATATTTGAATGCATTAACGCAAAAATCAGTAGATGGATTTATTATTGTATCGAGTACCATAACAGAGGAAGATCTGCATCATATAACAAGTCCTGTTATTTCATTGGACAGGAAGTTTAGCTCAAAAATATCCTCTGTTACTGTAAATAACCGAAAAGGTGCAAGAGAAGCAACTGCTTACTTACAATCCATCGGTTGCAAAAAAATTGCTCATATTAGTGGACCACAAACAGCAAGCAATACAGAGGAGAGATTGAAAGGCTACCTTGATGTTGTCGAACATGAAGCGTGGTTTAATTCTAATTATGTCGTTACTGGGGATTATCGCTTTGAAAATTCATATGAAATTGCCAAACAGCTATTAACGAATCATAACGACATTGATGGAGTATTTGTTGCTAATGATTTAATGGCAGTAGGTGTGTTAAAAGCTGCGGAATCTTTACATATAAAAATACCTGAACAATTATCTGTTATCGGTTTTGACGGAATTACTATTGGTTTAACAACTACTCCATCATTAACAACGATACAACAACCTATTTATGAGATTGGGAGCAGGGCAGCACAAATCTTGCTACAACTTATCGATCATCCAGAACAAAAAGTAATCCAAGAAGAATTGGAAGTTACCTTAATCGAACGTGATTCTACAAAGCGAAAGGAGTAATATTCATGGGACATAATCCAAAGATTTGTGTGGTTGGAAGTATTAATATGGATTTAACGATTGAAACAACAAAGTTGCCGCAACAGGGAGAAACGGTTTTAGGGCAATCATTTGCTCTCTATCCGGGCGGAAAAGGAGCCAACCAAGCTGTAGCAGCAGCTAGGCTTGGTGCAAAGGTGCATATGATTGGCGCTGTAGGTAAAGATGAATTTGGAAAATTACTGACGGAACAATTACAAAGAGAAGGAATTCATACCCAAGGGATCATCCTGAGTGATCAAAAGTCTACAGGAGTAGCAAATATTATTTTGTCTGAAGATGATAATCGAATTATTGTTGCACCCGGAGCTAATTATGCTGTTGTTCCCGAAGTGATTGAACAACAAGAAGAGGTAATCCGACAAAGTGACATGGTCTTATTACAGTTAGAAATACCGCTTTCAACTGTTCTTTATACGGTTAAAAAGGCAAATCAATATCACATACCAGTGGTAGTTAATCCTGCTCCATATCAGCAATTGCCTGAAGAATTATTACAAAACGCCACCTATTTTACCCCCAATGAAATTGAGGCAGCAGCTATGGAGGAAGAACCGTTGTACAATTCGATAAGAGAAAAAATGATTGTCACAATGGGGAGTGAGGGGGTGTGTTTTTATGAACATGGTAACAAGACAAAAATAAAGAGTTTTACGGTGGATGTAAAAGATACGACTGGAGCAGGGGATACATTTAATGGTGCTTTAGTAACTCAGTTAGCGAGAGGAAATTCAATGTCTCAATCGATAAACTTTGCGAATGCAGCTGCTGCGTTATCCATTATGAAAACAGGTGCTCAAGAAGGAATGCCTACATTAGATATGGTCCATAAGTTTATCCATGAAAGGGGCATTTAAAGGTGAAAAAGACAGGCATATTGAATAGGGACATTGCTTCCGTTCTTTCTCAACTCGGACATACAGATACGATTATTTTAGCCGACTGTGGTTTACCAATACCACAACAAACGCTGTGTATTGATCTTTCCATTGAGCTTGGAACGCCATCATTAAACGATATTCTGCAGCTTATCATGCAACATATGGTGGTTGAAAAAATAACTATGGCGAAAGAAATTACGTTCAAAAATACAAAGCTACATCATCAATTGACTGCAAATTATTTGAATGTAGAGACAGATTATGTGTCGCATAAAGAATTAAAAGAAGCTATCAAAGATGCTAAGGCGGTTATTAGAACAGGTGAGGCAACTCCATTTGCAAATGTCATCTTACATGCAGGAGTTATTTTTTAACGAAAGGAGAACAAGTGATGTCTAGTGAACCTTTTGTGAGGATGAAAAATATAAGTAAAGCATTTTCGGGAAATAAGGTATTGCAAAATGTCGATTTTAATATAAATCGCGGTGAAATTCACGCTTTAATGGGGGAGAATGGGGCAGGGAAATCAACATTAGTAAAGATTTTAACGGGAATTTATACAAAAGATCAAGGTGAAATATTCTTAAGGGATAAAAAAATATCATTTATAAACCCAAAGCAAGCTGAGGAACAGGGGATTAGCGTTATTCATCAAGAATTAAATATTATTCCACATCTAACAGTAGCGGAGAATATGTTTTTAGGCAAGGAACTGACATATGGAAAAACTGGCATATTAAACAAGCGGCAAATAAGAAAAAGGACAAATGAAGCCTTAAACAAATTGGGGGCTTGTGATATACAACCAGACAATATCGCAGGTGAACTCTCGATTGGGAAGCAACAAATGATTGAAATAGCTAAAGCTTTGACAACAAAAGCAGAGTTAATCATTATGGACGAGCCCACAGCGGCTTTAACCGATTATGAAATTGAAAACTTCTTTAATGTAATCAAAAAGTTAAAAGCCGATGGTGTTAGTATAATTTATATTTCCCATCGCATGGAAGAAATATTTGCAATCTGTGATCGGATAACTGTTCTACGTGATGGCCAATACATTGGGACAAAAGATACCGTTCAAACGTCGTTCGAAGAGATCGTGAAAATGATGGTCGGAAGAGAGATAGGCGAACGATATCCAACTAGAAATCATGATATCAAAGAAGTCGTTTTTAAAGTCGATAACCTAGCATTAGCAAATTATTTTCGTAATATAAGTTTTTCAGTAAGAAAAGGGGAAATCCTTGGTGTTGCTGGGTTAATGGGAGCTGGACGTTCAGAATTAATGGAAGCAATAGTTGGCTATCGAAAATTAGACAAAGGAACTATTAAAATAAATGGAAAACAGGTAACTATAAAACACCCGTCTGATGCGGTTAAACAGGGGATCGGATTCATCACAGAAGATCGTAAATCAAAAGGGTTGATCATCAATGCTTCTATTAAAGAAAATATAGCTCTAACTAATTTGGTAGCGCTATCAAAATTAGGAGTAATTAACAAAAGTAAAGAAAAGAAGCTAGTGCACCAGCTAATGCAGAAGTTAAAAGTAAGAGCTACAAATGAAGAACAGGAAGTAAAAGCGTTAAGCGGGGGTAACCAACAAAAAATAGTAATAGCCAAGTGGTTAGCTATTAAACCTAAACCTAATGTTCTTATCTTAGATGAGCCGACTAGAGGCGTGGATATTGGTGCTAAAAAAGAAATTTATACGATTATGAACGCGCTTTCAAAAGAAGGGGTAGCGATTATCATGATTTCTTCTGAATTACCCGAAGTGCTTGGTGTAAGTGATCGGATTATGGTGATGCATGAAGGTGAAATAACTAGATTTATAGATCGTGAACAAGCTGATCAAGAAACGATTATGACTGCGGCTACAGGGGGTAGTCAATGATGAATAAATGTAATAAGTTAAGCATTGCACAGTTAGGCCCACTACTTGGGTTATTCCTTATTACTATCGTATTAGGAGTTATGAGTGACAACTTTTTCACTTTGAATAATATCTTTAATTTATTAAGACAAGTATCCGTTAATGCGTTAATCGCTTTTGGAATGACATTTGTTATTTTAACTGCTGGAATTGATCTTTCGGTAGGCTCAACTCTTGCTTTAGGAAGTGCGTTAACAGCCGGGCTACTTGCTAGTGGGATGGATCCATTTCTGGCAGTATGTATAGGTCTATTAATTGGTTTAATTCTAGGAGCAGTAAATGGGTTGATTATAGCTAAAGGAAAGGTTGCCCCTTTTATAGCAACATTAGCAACCATGACTATTTTTCGGGGTGCAACACTAGTGTATACGGATGGGAAACCGATTACTGGGCTGTCAGATTCATTTGCTTTTGAAATGATTGGAAAAGGGTATGTATTTGGGATTCCATTCCCTGTGATCGTCATGATAGTAGTATTTTTTAGCTTATTTTTTGTCTTACGCAGTACTGTATTTGGACGACAGGTGTATGCAATTGGTGGTAATGAAGAAGCTTCCAAATTATCAGGCATAAGAGCAGATAGAGTAAAAATCGGTGTTTATTCATTAACAGGTATGTTATCTGTATTAGCAGGTATTATTATCACAAGCCGTTTAGATTCGGCACAACCAACTGCAGGAGCCATGTATGAACTAGACGCTATAGCAGCGGTTGTTATCGGTGGAACCAGTCTATCCGGAGGAAGAGGCAGAATTTTCGGTACATTAATAGGGGCGTTAATCATTGGGGTCATCGATAACGGATTGAATTTATTGAATGTATCCTCTTTTTATCAGCAAATTGTAAAGGGATTAGTCATATTATTGGCGGTTCTTTTAGATAGGAAATCAAAAGGATAAAAGGGAGTCCCGATGTTAACTACATCGTTCCAAATAAATTATAAATAGGAGGAATAATATGGCTAAGTGGTTAAAGATTCTTACTTTTGTTGTAGCCGCAATTTTTATTTTAGGTGCTTGCTCTACAGACGCTCCTGGTAGCGGAGAGGGAAATAGCAAAGACTCCAATAACGATAAAGTAAAAATAGGCTTATCTATTTCTACTTTAAACAATCCCTTTTTTGTTACTTTACGTGATGGGGCTGAAAGCGCTGCGGACGAAGCTGGATATGACCTAGTAATATCGGATGCGCAAAATGACCCATCCACACAATTAAGCGATATTGAAGACCTTTTACAACAGGACATTGATGTACTACTTGTTAATCCAGTAGATTCTGAAGCAGTAGCTTCCGCAGTTGAATCTGCTAACCAAGCAGAAATTCCAGTAATTACTGTAGATAGAAGCTCTGAAGGTGGCGAAGTTGTCACGCATATTGCTTCTGATAATGTAGCAGGAGGAGAAATGGCAGGTGAATTCATCGCTGATCAGCTTAATAAAAAAGGAAAAATTGTAGAATTAGAAGGTATCTCTGGGTCATCAGCAGCTAGAGAAAGAGGAGAAGGATTTCATAACATTATTGATGAATTGCAAGATATAGAAGTAATTGCTAAGCAAACTGCCGATTTTGATCGAACAAAAGGCTTGTCCGTCATGGAAAATATTATCCAAGGTACAAAAGATATAGATGCCATATTTGCTCATAATGACGAAATGGCATTAGGAGCAATCGAAGCATTGGAATCACAAAATATGCTGGAAGATGTAATTGTTGTAGGTTTTGATGCAACTGAGGATGCAGTGGTTGCTGTAGCAGAAGGAAGAATGGATGCAACAGTAGCTCAGCTACCGAAAATGATTGGTGAAAAAGCAATTGATGCTGCTAGGAAGGTTGCGAACGGGGAAAAAGTGGAAGCGTTTATTCCTGTAGAACTTGAACTAGTTACAGAATAAACATCTATACTAAAAATTACAGTATATCAAAATATAATCCTAAAACAACTGGCAGGTTATAGTTGAATGCGTTGATTATCCGATTCAACTATAACCTGCCATTTTTATATTAGTCATATTCACCAGCTGTTTGGGTAAGTCTTTTCTTTGTTTGACGTTGTTTAAATGCAATCCAGGATGTTTTTAATGACGCGTACGTCCCAACAGCGGCTGCACTATAAAAACCTCCCATAAAAACTCCTGCCCACAAATCGTTTCGGTGACTAATAAATATGGAGATACTAAATCCAATCACACTGGCAATGGTAGGGAAGTATTGGCGGGGAATAGGGAACAACTTAAATATTTGTGTCATGATTACGATTAGTGGAACGGCAATAACGCCATCCCAAAAATTGGTATGAATAATTGGAAATTCCATTTTGTAACCTCCAGTAAAAGTGTTATCCCTTAAAGATATTTTTTTATAAGATAAGGAAGTATAAAATTAGGTGCTTGTGGATAACGAAATAAACCGAATAGCCACGTCCGGCGCATGAGCCCAGCAACTGGGAGACTATAGAAATGCGCCCTACGATAAGTCCTCACCGGTGGTTCGCCTCTAAGAGGAAGGCCGACTAAAAACGTGCTTGCCGCACAGGCGTCGGCATACCCCTGTTTTTTGTGGCATGATTCCTTTATCCCGGATAAGATGCTGTAGACTCCCACTTCAAGAAGTGGTGAGCTAAACAAGTCGAAGTGGGAGGTAACAGCACCTAAATCCCCAATTCGTTCAAGTGCCTTTAGGTCATACCCTGGTGGTACTAACCATCAGCGGGGATGGAAGGTTCACTTTATCTTTCGTTGATTCGTTACATTCACTACGTGGCGCCCCGCGCCTTTGTTATTCTCCCCTAACTTTTTACAATAATTCTCCTTCAAGATGTTATTGCATTCATTGGAATAATATAGTAATCACCATATTTTACCTGTTTTTGTATCATTAAAAAAATATTGACACTTCTATTATTTTTTATGTAATATAAAGAAAATTAGTAAGAGTAGGAGAGATGCCTTAATGGAAAAGTTCACCAGAGACTATTTACATCAACACAAGCAGTTTTTTGAACAAGTAAGCAAGTATATTTTTGAACATCCGGAAACAAGGTTTGAGGAGTATGAATCCTCTGCATTTTTAGCTGCAGCTTGTGAAAAACAAGGATTTGAAGTGGAAAGAGGAGTCGGAAATATCGACACTGCGTTTGTAGCGACTTATGGAGAAGGAGTCCCAGTTATTGGCTTTTTAGGTGAGTTCGACGCGCTTTCAGGTTTAAGCCAAAAGCCGAACCAGACGACCTACCAACCATTGGAAGCAGATGTTGGTCATGGATGTGGGCATAATTTGCTTGGTACAGGAGCTTTCGCGGCAGCTTGTGCTGTAAAAGAATACCTTAAGGAAAATAATCGTTCTGGCACAGTGAAGTTTTTTGGCTGCCCTGGCGAAGAGGGTGGATCTGGTAAAACATTTATGGTGAGGGAAGGCGTATTTGCTGATGTTGATGCTGCACTAACATGGCATCCGTCCCCGGTCAATGCGATTATGAGTGCTTCGAGCCTTGCCAATTATCAGATATCTTTCGCCTTTAAAGGAACTACTTCGCACGCTGCTAATTCGCCTCATCTAGGTAGAAGCGCGCTTGACGCTGTTGAACTGATGAATGTAGGAGTGAATTATTTACGAGAGCATGTTGTATCTGAAGCAAGATTACATTATGCGACAACAAATACAGGTGGGATTTCACCAAATGTTGTACAAGCCAATGCAGAAGTTTTATATTTAATCCGTGCTCCAAAAGTGAGTCAAGTAGATGATATTTATCAACGTGTTTGTAAAATAGCCCAAGGCGCTGCATTAATGACGGAAACAGAACTTACGATAAGGTTTGACAAAGCTTGTTCTAATTACATTCCAAACAGAAGTATGGAACAGCTATTGTATCAGCATTTGCTCACATCAGGTGTGGAAAAGCCAACCGAAGAAGAAAAAACGTTTGCGAAAGAAATTTGGCATTCCCTTACAGAATCAGAGCAAGAAGGATATTTAGAAATTATTGAAGGCTTCGGCTATGTTGGTAATGGAAATGAATTTGCTGATAAATATGTCACAGAGACCATTTCCCCTTATGAAGCTTCGGATAAAATTTTACCAGGCTCTACAGATGTTGCTGATGTTAGCTGGGTAGTGCCGACTGCACAAGTAACTGCTGCCACTTCAGCTTTAGGTACTCCATTACACTCTTGGCAAATGACTGCTCAAGGCATCAGTAGCTTTGCACATAAAGGGATGTTGCGAGCGGCCCAAGCGATGGCACTGACAGGAATTCAATTGCTAACCGATCCAGTTGCATTGCAAGCAGCAAAAGAAGAATTTCACCAATTTATAGCACAAAACCCTTATAAATGCCCTATCCCCAATGAAGTGCAGCCTTCTGTATTAAAAACATAGTCAGAATTTATAAAACAATTACACCAAGAAAGAGGGAATACGATGAAAGAAAATACGAATAAAAGTTTGTTTCAAAGGTTTCTAAACGGGATTGAGAGGGTAGGTAATAAACTCCCGGACCCATTTATCTTATTTATTGCATTAGCTCTCATCATCATTATCGCTTCTTCTATCTTTAGTATGTTTAACGCCTCTGTTGTCCATCCAGGTTCTGGAGAAGAACTTCCCATTAAAAGTTTGGCTTCTGGTGAAGGGATCCAATACATTTTAAGTTCCATGTTAGATAATTTTACAGGTTTTGCCCCTTTAGGGTTAGTATTAGCGATGATGTTAGGAATTGGTTTATCTGAAAAAGTAGGATTGTTGGATTATGCGATTCGGAAAACCATTATGAAATCACCACCGGCTTTAATTACGTATACGGTTGTATTTGTTGGTATTATGGGTAATTTAGCATCCGATGCTGCTATGGTGCTTATTCCACCACTAGCTGCTATGGTATTTTATAAAGTTGGTCGCCATCCATTAGCTGGTTTAGTTGCAGGTTATGCAGCTACAGGTGCAGGATTTACAGCGAACTTATTTATTGCCGGAACAGATGTGTTGTTAGCTGGTATATCGACAGAAGCTGCTGCCATCATTGATGACTCTATTACAGTAACGCCTGTAGATAATTGGTATTTTAATATTGTATCTGTTTTCGTTATTACCATTGTAGGCGGACTTATTACTGATAAGTTTATTGAACCGAGATTGGGTAAGTATAAAGGTGGTTCTGTCGAGGCTGCGCTGGAAGAAGATCACCCTAAAGCAGGGAAAGGTTTTCGTAATGCCGTTATAGCCGGATTAGCCTACATTGCTTTGATCGTAATTGCCATTTTTATACCGAATAGCCCTTTAAGAGGTGAGGGTGGTACTATTGTTCCATCTCCATTTTTAGATGGAATCGTCCCAATTATCCTAATTTTCTTTGTTGTTATTGGTGTTACTTATGGGATTACTATAGGAAAAATCAAATCAAGTAAAGATGTAAGTGGTTATATGGCTGAATCAATGAAAGACATGGCTGGATACATTGTCTTAATATTCGCGATTGCTCAGTTTGTAAACTATTTTAGCTGGTCCAATATTGGCACGTGGGTAGCTGTAAATGGAGCCGATTTTCTAAAAGAAGTTAACTTTACTGGGATTTGGCTCATTATTGGGTATATTCTTTTTACTGCTGCGTTAAATTTTCTAATTACTTCCGGTTCGGCGAAGTGGGCGTTAGAAGCCCCGGTATTTATTCCGATGTTTATGCAACTAGGATATAGTCCAGCATTTACTCAAGCAGCTTATCGTGTGGCTGACTCTTCCACAAACATTGTTACACCACTAATGCCTTACATGGTTATCATTTTAGCGTTTATGCAAAAATATGATAAAAAGGCCGGAATTGGTACCTTTATTTCATTAATGATTCCATACTCAGCCGCGTTTTTATTAACATGGATTATTCTCATTTTAATTTTCTTTTACGCAGGTATCCCATTTGGCCCTGGTGTTACACCGTTTCTATAAATGCATCATGTATGTGGAGGCTATGTCGCCTCTACATGCATTTTCTACATATCTGAAATGGACGAATAAGAAACAAGCAGCTCGATCCCTAAACGGGGTGATGAGCAGTTAGTTCAATATATACATTTCAAACCGCTTTTTATATTATAAAATCAAATAAAGGAGAGGACATAGCTATGACAGTGGAGTTGAAAGAGAAATTAAGCAACTGGCGAAGAGACCTTCACCAACATCCTGAAACGGGTTTTTTAGAAATACGAACAGCATCGATTGTTGCGTCTGTTTTATCAGAATTAGGATTTACGTTGGAAATGGGTAAAGAAGTCATGTCCGAAAAACATTGCATGGGGAAACCTGATGAAAAAGTGACAGCAGAACATTATGCGTGGGCACTTGATAACGGGGCAAATAAAGCATTTGTAGAGACCTTTAAAGAAGGATACACCGGTATTGTTGCGACTTTGAAAACCAATATTCCAGGGCCTACGATTGCTTATCGTTTTGATATGGATGCACTTGATATTTATGAATCAGATGCGGATGATCATGTTCCTGTTAAAGAAGGATTCCGGTCGCAAGTCGATGGGAAAATGCATGCATGCGGTCATGATGCGCATACTGCGATTGGACTTGGCTTAGCTACATGTATTGCAGGCGAAAAAGAAAATCTGTGTGGAACGATTAAGCTTATTTTCCAACCGGCTGAAGAAGGAACTCGTGGTGCCAAATCAATGGTTGAAGCTAATGTTGTAACAGATGTAGATTATTTTATTGCTTCTCATATTGGAACAGGAGTGCCTCATGGCCATTTTCTGGCAGCCAATAATGGATTTTTAGCTACTTCAAAGTTGGATGTATGTTTTCGTGGGACTGCTGCACATGCTGGTGGAAGTCCAGAACAAGGGAAAAACGCCTTATTAGCTGCTGCAGCTGCTGTATTAAACATCCACGCAATTTCTCGTCATTCGCAAGGAGTTTCTAGAGTGAATGTCGGTGAACTGCATGCAGGAAGCGGAAGAAATATTATCGCTAATCATGCAACGATGAAAGTCGAAACTCGTGGGGAGCATGCCGCTATTAATCAGTATATGAAAGAGCAGGTAAAGTCCATTGTTGCTGGAGCTGCTAAGATGTATCAAGTGGATTACGAAATAAAGACAGTAGGTGAGGCGATTAACTGTACATGCTCGGAGGAATTAGCACGTACGCTTTATGAATGTGCTAATGCATCGCCAGACATTATTCACGCCGAATTGCAAAATGATGCTGGGGCGGGATCTGAGGATGCAACGTACTTTATGGAGGCAGTCCAGAAAAACGGCGGCTTAGCGACATATTGTATTTTTGGGACAGAGTTAGCTGCCGGGCATCATAACGAAAAATTCGATATCCATGAAGCAACGCTGCTCTCAGCAGTACAAATTTTATATAAATCTGTGTATAAACTGTTAGCAGAAGCAGGCTGTTAGTAACGAATCAGTTAGTAGTTGTGATAGATATAAGATGTTGCCATGTGAATAATGAAACTATGGAAGAGGGAGATTTTAAATTAGTTGTCGGGCATCTAAATATTCAGTATAAGTTAAAATATATACAGGGATATTTGTTATTATATTCGCATTTGCGAGATCATAAGAAGAGGGCACTCACCTTTGTTATAATAAGTTTTTGGATAGAAAACTGAAGCAGTATTTCTAGAACTTCTCTTAAAGAATAAGAAAGTATAAACTTAGGTGCTTATGGATAATGAAATAACCGAATAGTCACGTCCAGCTCCATCGCCCAGCAACTAGGCGACTTCACGAAATCGCCCTACGATAAGTCATCATCGGTTCGTCGCTAAAAGGAAGGCCGACTAAAAACGGGCTTGCCGCCCGACGTCGGCATACCCCTGGTTGCAGGGGCATGATTCCTAAATCTTTAGTTGATTCGTTCCATTCGCTACGTTGCTAAACGGGCGCTTGCGCCTTTGTTCAATTAACTCGACATCAAATAAAATCATATCGTGAGATTGACTCCTGTAAATAATCGATAGCCTCCATATTTATCCCTTATAGAAGGTGCTGTAAGACTCCCGCTTCAGAAGTTGGGTAATCTACTGTAACAAGTCTAATTAGGAGATAACAGCACCCAAATACCCTATTTCGTAAGCGGCTTTTAGTTCATACCATTACGGTACTAACAATGAGTGGAGGAGGTTGAAATTCACTTTATGAAAGTTTTTCCATCTTGTTTCAATCATGATAGAATAATAGATAACATATATTATTGGAACAAGGAAGGATCGTATGACAAAGCAAATTCTGTTTAATGACTGGCAGCCATTATTAAAAGAAGAGTTTCACAAGCCCTATTATCTTCAATTGCGGGAGTTTTTGAAACAGGAGTATACTTCTTACATCATTTATCCAGATATGAACGATATATTTAATGCGTTACACTATACTTCATTTGAAGATGTGAAAGTAGTTATTTTAGGGCAAGACCCGTATCATGGTCCGAATCAAGCTCATGGGCTAAGCTTTTCTGTGAAAAAGGGAGTCGCACTTCCCCCGTCTTTAAAAAACATATTTACCGAAATGAAACAAGACTTGGGGCATCCGATGCCTGCCCATGGCTCACTGGAATCATGGGCAAAACAAGGAGTATTATTGTTGAATAATGTACTTACTGTTCGTAAAGGTCAAGCACATTCACATCGAGGAATGGGATGGGAGCAATTTACCGACCGTGTCATTCAGTTGCTAAACCAGAAGAATGACCCAGTTGTGTATATTTTATGGGGAGGAGCTGCACAAAAAAAGCAGGCTCTTATTGATACGGGTAAGCACTACATTATCAAATCCCCCCACCCAAGCCCTTTATCAGCATATAGAGGATTTTTTGGCAGTAAGCCTTTTTCTAAAACGAATAAACTATTAAAACAACTGGATAAACAACCGATTGATTGGCGAATTGAATAGAAAGCGGATAATTGAAATAAAATGAAGAACAAAGGCGTGGAATGATGGTAATTCCATGCTTTTTCCAAATTACGTAAAATGGAGGTTAGCCCTCTTAAAGTTATTTTCTCATTTACAGTGTTCCGCCTTCTAAGAAGAACTCAACAAACTTAAAGCTTTCTCTAGTTGAAAAATTAAATATTGACATCGGATATGGTGCTAGATTAGTATATTAATAATATATTATGCATATTAATACACCGGAGAAGCGAGGAGAAGTCATGGAGCATATGGGGGTTATTTCTTTAATTCCACCAATAATAGCAATTGTTTTAGCCATTATATTTCGGAATGTTATTGTATCTTTATTCACGGGTATATTTGTGGGACTGTTAATGCTCACTAATGGAAATCCAATTACTGCAACAACGAGCACCATCCGCGACTATTTATTCCCACAGTTAACTGATAGCTACAATGCAGCCGTAATCGTTCTATTATGTTTTATCGGCGGGTTTGTTGCCCTAGTGGAGCGCTCGGGCGGGGGCGCAGCTTTAGCAACAAGAACGGTTAAGTGGATTAACACAAAAGCGAAAACCCAATTATCAGCATGGTTTGGAGGCATCATTATCTTTTTTTCCGATATGGGCACGCCTTTAATTGTTGGTCCGGTATTCGAAAAATTGTTTGATAAAGTAAAGGTATCGCGAGAAAAATTGGCTTGGATTCTTGATTCTACATCCTCACCCGTTGCTATTTTAATTCCGTTCATAGGTTGGGGAATATATATCATGGGTATTATGAAAGAAGAATTTGATCGATTAAGTATCGCATCGTCTGAATTTACAACGTTTGTTCAAGCAATTCCATTTCAATTCTATGCTATTTTATCAGTAATTATTGTTCCAATTGTAGCATTAACCAAAATGGATTTTGGAGCGATGGCAAAAGCAGAAAAACGAGTGCAGCAGACAGGACAAATTTACTGGCAACAATCAAAGCCGTTGCGCAAAGCGGATGTAACCGAAGAGTCTTTGCCCGCGAGTCATCCGATGCTAATTTGGCTGCCCCTTGCTGTATTGTTTATAACCTTATTTAGCTTATTGATTGCTTATGGTTTTCCAGTCAAATCTGTATCAGGCAGTGATTTCCGAGTCGCTTTAAGCACGGCTTACTTATTTGCTGCCGTCACATTAATGATATTAATGGTATCATTTAAAGTGAAGAAAATAAATGCGATCTTGGATATTTATTTAAAGGGCATGCAACGAATGGTTCAAGTTATTTTAATTTTAGTTTTGGCGTGGGCATTGGGCTCTTTATTAGGTGAAATGGGGACAGCAGCGTATATCGTTGAACAGCTAGATGGGAATGTGCCGGGCAATATGGTACCAGCAATTATTTTCTTAGCAGCAGCAAGTATGTCATTTGCAACCGGAAGTTCATGGGGAACTATCGCAATTATGCTTCCGCTTGCTATTCCTATGGCAGATGGTCTTGATGCTCCAATGCTTGTTAGTATAGGTGCTGTATTATCAGGAGGGTTATTTGGTGATCATTGCTCGCCAATTTCAGATTCCACCATTTTAGCGTCAACAGGGGCAGGCTGTGATCATATTGATCATGTGAAAACGCAATTACCATATGCGTTAACCAATGGCTTGATTGCCCTAGTATCATTTATTATCGCTGGATTTACAGAGAGTCATTGGACTGTATTAATAAGTGTTGCGCTGATGGTTATGATATTTGTAGTTTTTTCCCGAATAAAAGGTGCCGTAATACCCCTCCCCTCAACGAGGAGATAGAGTAGATACTAAGCGTTTTAAAAGTGGGGGAAAGGCTCCTAAATTCTTGATTCGTTCAAGTGCCTTAAGGTGGGGCATATCCTTGAGGTACTAACAATCAATGGGACGAAAGAATTCCCACTGATTGAAGGTTCACTTTATCAAAAACGGAAAAATAAACAGTAGGGAGTGGAAAACATAGTATGAAGCTTTGGGGCGGACGGTTTACAAAAGAAGAAGACAAACTGATGGAGGTATTTAATTCATCATTGGAAGAGGATCTGGCTTTAGTGGAAGAGGATATTGCCGGGAGTATTGCTCATGCAGAGATGCTCGTTCATTGCAAAATATTATCGCAAAAAGAGGGAGAGAAAATACTCCAAGGTCTCCATAATATAAAACAAGATATTGAAAGTGGAAAACTTACAGTAGAAGGAGAGCATGAAGATATTCATAGCTTCGTGGAAGCTACATTAACAGAGATGATCGGAGAAGCGGGAAAGAAGCTGCATACGTCACGAAGCAGAAACGATCAGGTTGCTACAGATTTAAAGCTATATGCGAAGAAGCAGGCGTTGGAAACTATTCGCGCATTGCAATCATTGAATGATAGCTTGGAAAAAACGGCAGCAGCAAATCGACAAATCATCATGCCTGGTTACACTCATTTGCAGCGTGCCCAAGTAGTGACCTTTGGCTATCATTTACGTGCATATATAGAAATGTTTAAAAGAGATATCAAACGATTGGAGCACACGATGGAGAATTTAAATGAGAGCCCATTAGGTTCTGGGGCATTAGCAGGAACTACTCATACCATTGACCGGCAAATAACTGCAGAAAAACTGGGCTTTCGCAAACCGACAGTTAATTTTATGGATGGAGTAAGCGATCGGGATTTTATTATCGAACTATTATCTGATTTCTCGATGATTATGATGCATTTAAGTAGGTTAAGTGAAGAACTTATTTTATGGAGCAGTCAAGAATTTTCTTTCATTAAAATCGATGATGCATATGCTACAGGCAGCAGTATTATGCCACAAAAAAAGAACCCTGACGCTGCTGAATTGATTAGAGGAAAGACAGGAAAGGTATACGGTGCACTGGTGGCTGTATTAACAACGATGAAAGGTTTACCACTTGCTTACAATAAAGATATGCAAGAAGTAAAGCTACCGATGTTTCAAGCAGTAGACGAAGTATTGCTTTCTGTGCAAATGATGGATAAGATGGTCACTACCCTCCAAGTGAATGGCGAACAAATGAAGCAAGCGATCAAAGCAGGCTTCTTAAACGCAACTGAAGTAGCAGATTACCTTGTGCAAAAGGGCGTTCCTTTCCGTGATGCACATGGAATTGTCGGAGCAATCGTCTTGTATTGCGAAGAAGCAGGGAAAAGCATTGAACAATTGACTTTAGAAGAGCTGCAGAAATTTAGTGATAGCATGGAAGAGGATATATTTGATTATGTGGAATATACGAATTTATTAAAGCGGGGAAATAAACAAGAAATGTTGAGTAAATAAGCTTTGTTTTTGGCTGTTTCAAATTTCAACCTAATTGCTGTGCTGCCTTTGTCTGTAGTGTCGAAGCAGCACAGCAATAAAAGTGAACATCATTTTTTTGCCTTCCCGCTTGCATCAGCGGGAAAGCATGTTGCTTGAGTCATGCATGTCTTCAAAGTAATTGATGTCGTTTAAAACTACGCATCAACCCATCATTTTCAGCCTTTGACGTGATTTCTTTGGCCACTTTTTTTAAATTCTCTGTAGCATTTTCCATGGCAATTCCATAGTGAACAGCTTTAAACATTTTAATATCATTGTTCCCGTCTCCATATGCCATGCTTTGCTCTTTGGGAATTTGTAAATAATCTAATACAAATTCTACGGCTTTGTATTTATCTACTCCTTTAACAGCGATTTCTCCACTTTCTGAACCAAATTGTGCAACCGTTGTTCGATACATGGTAAATTCTTTGTCAAATGTATTGCTGATTTCTTGAAATGGATGTGCTTTGCTGCTAATGAAGGATATTTTATTCACATTTCCATAGTCAATGGCTTTATGTTGATAACTGTCCAGTAGTTGATAAAACCAGTGAAATTCTAGATCTGCATTTTCAAATGCTTCACTTCCTTCAGGTAAGCCCTCTGTAATACGCTTTCGTATAACATCTTTACAATTTTCACTTCCGAACAGTCCGTCATTGGATTCAAGATAATAACCAATTTGATAGCGATGAAAATATGCAATGATTTGGCGTACTGAATCTTCTGGCATTGTTTGATGATGAACAAGCTCATTATTTACTTCAATATAGCCGCCTCCAGCTCCAATAATTCCATCAAAACCAATTTCTAATATACTGGAAATTATTTCAGGTCTAGACCGCCCTGTACAAAGATACACGATATGGCCATTCTCTCTGGCAGCACGAATAGCATGTTTAGCAGATGAAGGGACTTTTCCGTCTGGTGTAGTTAATGTTCCATCCACGTCGATAAAAATAACTTTCTTATTCAAAATTATTAAACCCTCCCAAATATTAGACCACCCAAGAAGGAGAAGCCTTCTAGGATGGTCCCTTTTATCGATATATAAGTTTCTGTAAGACTTTTACTTCAGGAGCGGGATAATCTTGTACTGCAACAAGTCTAAGTGGGTGATAAATTTCCCTAAATGCCTGTTTCTTTCAGAGACCTTTAGGTCATACCCTTGGACTACTAACCATCAGTGGGGAATGAATCAAACCCCACTGATTGAAGATGCAATTTATTGCTTATTAACCTAGATTTTCACCGTTAGAAGTAATTACATGTTTATACCAATAGAAGGAATCTTTTCTATATCGTTTTAGGCTTCCATTTCCTTCGTCGTCTTGATCGACGTAAATAAATCCGTATCTTTTTGACATTTGTGATGTACCACAGCTAATTAAATCAATACATCCCCATGTGGTGTATCCCATTAGTTCAACGCCATCTTTAATTGCCTCTTTCATTTCGATAATATGTTTTTTAATATAGTCAATACGATATGGATCATGGACTTTTCCATCTTCGGTGAGTTCATCTCGTGCGCCTAATCCATTTTCTACGAGAAACAATGGTAATTGATAACGGTCATACAATTTGTTTAATGAAATACGTAACCCAATTGGGTCAATTGGCCAATCCCATTCAGATAGCTCCAAATGCTCATTTTTGATAGGGCTGTCAAATGAACCAGCTATTTTGGCAGCATCAGGGCGTGCTTCTGTCACATGGCTCATATAATAACTGAAAGCAATAAAGTCAACAGTTCCTTCCTGCAATATTTTTGCATCTTCAGGTTTTGTATCAAGGTTGATATTGTTCTCTGCAAAATAGCGTGTCATATATTTTGGGTATTTACCACGAGCTTGTACATCAGGATAGAACATATTAATTTGATCCGCTTTTAACGCTTGTAATTGATCCTCTGGTTTGGTTGTTCGTGCATAAGATTCAATTTGGTTAATCATACAGCCAATTTGAGCATTGGGCATGATTTCTCTTCCCGCTTTTACAGCAAGTGCACTAGCTAAAAATTGGTGATGAGAAGCTTGATATGCTGCTTCCTCGACATGTTCTACTTTATCAGCCAGAACACCGGCACCTGTATAAAGACTATTTAAATTCATATTCATTTCATTAAACGTAATCCAATACTTTACTTTATCTTTATAGCGTTCAAAAAGAACACGAGCATATTTTTCAAATAGACCTACTAATTCACGACTTATCCAGCCGTTATACTTTTGTGTTAAAGTAAGTGGCATTTCATAATGAGACATGGTTACAAGCGGTTCAATGCCGTGTTTTGCACATTCATCAAAAACCTTATCATAGAAAGCTAAACCAGCTTCATTTGGTTCATCTTCTAATCCAGTTGGAAAAATACGTGCCCACGAAATAGATAAGCGAAATACTTTAAAGCCCATCTCTGCAAATAGCGCAATATCTTCTTTATAGCGATGATAGAAGTTAATTCCCCAGCGCTTAGGGAATAAATATTTATCAGGATGATTTAAATACGCTTCTAATTCCATAGAGTTCACATTAAATGTGAAGTTATCTACTTTACCTCCAGCGTATGGATCTTTATATGCTGCCATGTCAGAAGTAGATAGACCTTTTCCATCCTTGTCATAAGCACCTTCAATTTGGTTAGCTGCAGTGGCTCCACCCCATAAGAATCCTTTAGGGAATGTTGTTTGTAATAATTGTTTCATCTTATAGTCCTCCTTTAATTAATAGCTATCTATATGAACCCCCGATAGATGGGGATGTTCACTTAATTAACATGACTAATTTATCATCACATGCAGTGACGCGTTTTTTAGATGTAGCAATTACATCTAAGAAATGAGCTGAATTTGTTACGATAATCGGTGTAATAATTGAAACGTCTTGTTTTTTAATAGTTTCAATATCAAAGGTTAATAGCTTGTCTCCGAGTTTGATATCATCATCGACTTGTACATTTAATGTAAATCCCTCACCGTTTAAATTCACCGTTTCTAACCCGATATGAATGAGTAATTCAACCCCATCATCAGAAGTAATGCCAATTGCATGGCTCGTGGGTGCTATCGTTGTTACTTTTCCGGAAAATGGTGCGACTACGACACCGTCTTTTGGCTCAATAGCTAGCCCTTTTCCAACAAGGCCCTCTGCAAACGTGGCATCTGGAACCGATTCTAAGGGCATTACTTTTCCAGTAATTGGTGATAGAATGTCAATGGTTATATCCTTTTCTGTTGTTGTATCGTGCGCTGCAGGTTGTAAAGGGTTTTCTTCGTCCTTAAAGCCAAGTAATAAAGTCATGATAAGTGAAACAGTAAAACTTGCTGTGACACCTATTAGCGCATAGAGTAAATTATTGGTACCACTCATGATGTATGTGGGAATAGACATGATACCTGGTACTGTAAATGCTGTTGTTTTTACGACAAGTGTTCCAAAAATTGCTCCACCAACAGCACCCCCAACTAAACTTGCATAAAATGGTTTCTTTAATTTCATCGTAACTCCGTATATAGCTGGTTCAGTAATCCCAAACATTGCTGGTATAAAAGTGGAGAAAGATAGCTGTTTCATTTTTTTATTTTTTGTTTTAATTAACACGCCTAATGTTGCACCAGCTTGCGCTAGGTTAGCGACAAAGTTCATTGGCAAGAGCATGATGTCATACCCATATTTATCGAAGCTAGCAAATGATCCAGGGAAAAATGCATAGTGCATACCTGTAATAACGATAAGTGGCATCAGTCCACCCATCAGTAATCCAGCAAATGGGCCAGCGACATCAAACAGACCTGAGAAAAATGCATCTAAATAGATACCGGCATAGCTTCCTAATGGTGCGATAAATAATAACGTTAACGGTGCAGTTACGACCAAGGTTAATAATGGAACGAAGATAATACGTAACGACCGTGGAACGATTTTATCTGCACCTTTATGAATATAACTTAAAAGCCAAACACCTAATATAATGGGGATGACTGAGGAAGCATAGCTATTCATTGGTATTGGCAAGCCAAGGAAGCTTAAACTATCTACTTCTGTTCCAGCCGCATATTCCATTATCTTTGGATACATCAGAATACCTGCCAATGCAACAGAGAGGGATGCATCGGTATTGAATTTTTTCGCAGCCGAAAATGCGATTAAGAACGGTAAAAAGTGAAACGGTGCATCAGAAATAAAATGTAAAATTTCATATGTTGAACTCTGATTAGAAAGTAACTGTAAGGCTATAAATAAAGCTAGTAATCCTTTTAATAATCCAGCACCAACAATAGCTGGTAGAATTGGCGTAAATATACCAGAAATAACGTCAAATATGCGTTCAATGACATTCCCTTTTTGTCTTTTGGAGGATGAAGGATGGTTGCTTCCATCACTACCTGTTAATTGGCTGACTGCTGCAAAAACTTCTGCTACTTGATTACCAATAATGACTTGGAATTGTCCGCTTTTAAATTGTGCTCCTAATACACCGTCAAGTGCTCTGATTTTGTCTATATTTACTTTGTCATTACTAATTACATTAAAGCGTAAGCGAGTAATACAGTGCCAACTTTGCAAAATATTTTCTTTCCCGCCCATTTCTTTAATGATTTTTTCTGCAAGCTTTTGCTTGTTCATTATTCGTCCCTTCTTCCGTTTTATTATGGTTGCTAAAAGCAAAGCATGAATAAAAAAAACCTAAGCGAAATTCACACAGCAGTTAATTGCTGTCGCAAATTTTGCTTAGGTTAATGCCTGGTTAAGTAACACACCTAACAAATTATTTATCTATTCTCTTGGAAAATACGCTCTATATGAATAACTAAAAATGCAATTTCGTCATAAGTAACTTCCCAGTTGAATTCTTTTTCTACCATTTCTTTAATAATTAACCCACACGCATAGCTTTTCATATATCTTTCTTCAATAGTTTTCTTTAAAGCCTCATCCATTTGAATGTTTTCCCGGTGGTTCATCTTTTGTCGGGCTATGAAATAGCGTAGATGGGTAATAAATCGAGAATAGTTAATGGTCGTTTTATCGATATTTACTTCAAATAATCGTTGAATAATTTTTACAATATTTTTGATTAGCTTGGTAATTTGTATCGTTTCTTCCATGGATGAGCTATCAATTTGCGCATTGACAAAGTGAAGCGCAATGAAGGCAGCTTCCATTTCCGGAAGGCTATAGCCTAAATCTTCTTTAATTATTTGGACAGCCATTTTACCTACTTCATATTCTTCATAATACAAGTAAGGAATTTCCCATTGTAGTGGGTTATCTTTATTTATGTCATGGTTTCTTTTATCTGTAGCAAATTGCAAATGGTCTGCTAAAGAGAAAAGAATGGACTGATTTAATTTTTTGTGAAGCTTTTCTTCACCGAAACGAATAATTTTCTCTGTAACTGCTAATAGTTCTGGAGAAATTTGTTCTAAAAAAGTACTTGTTTGCATGTTTTTTTCTGCCTTGAAAATTTGGGTGGCTTTTGATTCATCCACTAAATCACCATGTTTTTTTTTGAAACCGATACCAGTGCCAAATATAATTAATTCTTCATTTTCTTCTGACTTGGCTAAAATGATATTGTTGTTTAATGATTTTATGATTGTAAGCAATTTGGTCTCACCCCTAAAAAAGCCATAAAAAAACACCAATATCAAAACATAACAGAAAATGAAGAAAGTTCACTTACGTTACATTTGACTTGGTGGTGCCTGATCGAGTCAGTAACACTCCTGTATCCTACTTTAAATTTATCATATATGTAAAGCGTTGTCAATATCTTAAAATGTGGGGAGGCTGTCAGATATTTATGGGAACTACTTTAAAAAGTGGATACAAATAACTTGAAGGAAAAGTAAAATTGCCTAAAATCAAAACTTTTACTTTGTTGAAAAATGATTAAAAGTATGCTTTGTTTACAATCAACACATAGGCTCTTTTTTTGTTTTATACATTAAATGAATTCAGTTAAAATCATTTGCTAAACGTTCGTAATGCTTATATAAAGAATGGAAACTACCATAATACGTTTTGTACCAAGGCTTTTTTTTGCCACAAAAATGAATAATCGATGTATGATTTATCACATAGTCCATATCGACTTTATGTTTGCTCTTTATTTTATAATAATAATAAAATCGCGCATCAAAATTATAAATCACTTCATCGATATCTTTAATGTATTTAGAATATAGACCGTTTAAAATATCCTGATCCGGGAGAATTAATTTCTTTTTATTTTCTTCGACAAACTCATAAATTGCTTGCTCCGATATGGACTCTCGTTGTTCTGTTAAATTTAGTAACAATACACCAGAATTATAATAGGCTTCTACATCATATGGTCGTAATCTGAGTTTATTAATATTTGTAATTGGCGTACGATCATGATAGGCAGCAGCATACAAATAGCCAGAAATGTCCATGCTATACAAATCTCGTATGGAATTGATAACCAAAATATCTGGATCGAGATAAAGAACTCTATCCAGTGAAGTAGGCAAAAACTTATATGCTAATAACCGGTAATACATTTCCTTTGAAAAGTGTTTAACAACAGGAGCATTAGCAAAATGATGCCCTTCTACGGTGATGATTTCTAACTGATGTCCATGTTCTTCTACAAAGTTAGTCAGCATGTTTATTTCACCATCTCTTAATGAAGATTGCATGACGTAAATGCAGAATGAATCTCTTTGATGATGGGCAAATAGAGAATAAAGCATCACTTTTAATGGATGCAAATAATTGGAATCAATCGTAACTAAAATATTCATAAACATATCTCCCAATATCAGTTTGTTAAGTGACTCCATAAATAAAATGGACCATATTGCATTTCTAACCTTGTTTATTTTTTAAAGATAAGAAACCACCATGGCTCGCCAAGAGCGCGAGCCACCATCTATGATGAAAAATTTTGCTATATAATGTTTAGATTCTTGAAATACTACCTAAAATAAATAACTTATATAATGGTAAAATAGCGTTTTTTTCATACAAAAGTATAAACTTAGGTGCTTATGGATAATGTAATAACCGAATAGTCACGTCCAGCGCATGAGCCCAGCAACGATGCGACTTCACGAATCGCCCTACGATAAGACCTCATCGGTTCGTCGCTAAGGGGAAGGCCGACTAAAAACGGGCTAGCCGCTCAGGCGTCGGCATACCCCCAGTTTTAGTGGCATGATTCCTAAATCTTTAGTTGATTCGTTCCATTCGCTACGTTGCTAAACGGGCGCCCCGCGCCTTTGTTCAACAAGCATTTTATTATTTTCAAGCTTATTCACTTTATCTCACATATAAGGCAGTAAGACCTCTACTTCGACATTACGGGGTGAAATCTAGGAGATAAGCAACTCCTAAGTCAAATGCCTGAATTGATTCTGAGACCTAGACGATATTCTTGTGATACGAACCATTAGAAAGAATAACAGATCCCAAACTGATGGAAGATCCTTTTATAAGTAACGGTGGATTATTTATTAGTTTCCACTTAAAAGATAAATATGCTCTTTGCTTTATCACGATATGTAAAATAAAAATGGTGGGGCTAACCATTTTCTATGTCTTAAGTTTTGTTAATATTCGTCTGTGTTTTTTAATAACCATGTCGTTGTATCAGAATTTTTCAACCGCTATTGTTTATTAATTTGGATACGACGTTTGTTGCTATCTTTTGTTTTTGGAATGTGAAGGTATAGAATGCCGTTTTTATGGTCAGCACTGATTTTGTCTGTGTTTACATTATCAGGTAATGCGAAAGAACGCTGGAATGATCCGTAGCTGTGTTCAATAATACGCATTTCTGTTTCATTGTCTTCTGTTTCTATTTGCTGCTTTTTCTCACCTTTTATTGTAAGCATGTTGTTATCAACTTCAATTTCGATATCAGCTGGATCCATACCAGGAATTTCGGCTTCTACAATATACTTATCTTTCTTTTCACGGATATTGCAGGCTAATGATCCACCTTGTTCTCTATTCCAAAAACTTCTATTAGTGAAAAATGGGTCATTGAAGAAGCGTTCAAACATTCCATCAAGCTCATTTTTAAATTTGCGTAAAGGTTGGTCGTCTCCATTCCATCTTTTAATTGGATTCATTTCTATTCCTCCCTTAAATAACATTTTTCATTCCATCCATGTTGCTTTCATTTAATGAAAGGAAAAAATGGATACAACGACAAAAAAACTTAACGATGATCGAAAAGTTGCCACAGACGTGAGTTTCACTTTGGTTAGCCCTGTTAAACTCCCCTCTATATTATATATAGCCGTTATCAATAAAATAAAACCTCTAGCAAATAAAATAAAAAAATTCCGCAAAGACAAACTATTTTAACTAATCTGCCCATAAAATTTGATAAAAGGAAGGAAGGGAGCTAATTATATAACGTGAATCTTCCATCAGTGGGGGTTTTCATTCGTCGTCTAAGTGAGAGATAACAGCACCTCAATACCCTATTTCGTAAGAGGCCTTTAGGTCATATGTTGCAGTACAAATTATCCGACTCCTCAAGCGGGAGTCGTACAGCACCTTATATGCGAAAAAATCTTTTGTGAAGCTTTAACAACTTACCTTACCTTGTATAGAAAATGATCCCGCTTATTGGCAATCTTTTTCTAAGGATTTAGTGGATAGTTGATTATCTTTTTCCATTAAATTTTCTAATAGGTTTATAACGAGCAAGCGCTTATTAACTCCAAGTTTTTTATAGATGATGCTGACATAGTCTCGAATGGTTTTTTCTTTTAAGTGCAGTATTTTTGCAATTTCCTGGTTCTTTTTCCGTTGATATAAGAGATAGACGATATCTAGTTCCCTCCATGTTAAGTCGATGTCTTTTTCCAATAGTTTGGAGTGTAAACGCTGCTTTTCGTCTCCTTTTTGTAGTTGGTGGACGATGGCCATAGCAATTTCCTTTGGCATCACATAATAATTATGATAAACGTTTTCGATCATGGATATAAAATTGGAATAATTTGATTGACTTAGGAAGAATCCCTCTACACCAACCTTTACACTTTTGTTAATGAAGGCTTGGTTAATAGAAGGCAGAATATAAATGATTTTTATTTGCTTTGATATGCTTTTGATCGTTTTAGTTAATTCTATCACAAAGGAATGCGATTGATTTACTTGGAAAAGGACAATATCCGGTTGTTTTTTTAATACCATACGCTGTACTTCATCTTGTTGAAAATAGACTCCTAAAAACTCCATATTCTCCTCTTTATCAATAATTAAACGTATCCCTTCACTAGATATTCCTTCACGATCTACAAGTAAAATTTTTATCACTGCTCATCTCTCCGTTCTCCATCAACTGATTTTCCTGTTCCTTATAGCTTTGCCAAAAAAAGTGATAAAAATGATCGATTTCCATTTTCCCTTTATGTATTGGATTTAATTTGTAGGGGTTTTGTCTATAGAAGTGACCTTGCTTTTATACACGATAAACATTTTTTAAAATGTATGATTAATCTAGGCATGTTACTAGGATAGAGTACGATTCTAGACAATTTCTAAACAAAGTGGAGAGAAGTGAGGACTTATAGATCAGGTGATTTTGCTTGCAATAGCCGTTAGTAGGTTTTTATAGTTATCTAGATGTTGGAGAGCAAAAAGTAAACGAAAAAATGGGGAGTGCTATTTTGGGATGAAGGGATGGAAAAATTAATTTTTTCATTAGAAAAACTTGGTTTGTCGCCAAATCTTATGGCGGAAGCCTTTGTTTTTCTTATACTATAAACCAAAAAATCTTATACTTTCCTATAGTGGAACAAAGGCGCGGGGCGCCCGTTTAGCAACGTAGTGAATGGAACGAATCAACGAAAGATAAAGTGAACCTTCCATCAGCGGGGTTTTCTTCATCCCCCGCTGATGGTTAGTACCACCAGGGTATGACCTAAAGGCCCTTGAACGAATCGGGGATTTAGGTGCTGTTACCTCCCACTTAGACTTGTTCAGTTTGCATCTTCTATTCTTGAAGTGGGAGTCTACAAACGCCTTTTTACGGGATAAAGGAATCATGCCACTAAAACTGGGGTATGCCAACGTCTGGGCGGCAAGCCCGTTTTTTGTCGGCCTTCCTCTTAGCGACGAACCGATGAGGTCTTATCGGAGGGCGCATTTCTAAAGTCGCATCGTTGCTGGGCTCATGCGCCGGACGTGACTATTCGGTTATTTCGTTATCTCCAAGCACCTCATTTTATAGGTTCCTATACAATAAAAAAACTCCCCAATGCTTCGCGCAAAGGGGAACCTGAAAGACGATTATTTTTTAATCAGCTATTTATATTTTACAGCGTTTTTGGCACTAACTCAAAACAGCGTTTATAAATCCATTGGTAGTCCTTTTCAGTTAAATCTCGTGGATTACCAACCGTTTGAGGATCGTTCATAGCTTCTTTTGCTAGGCGATCAATCATATCTGGAGAGACACCTTGTTCTTTAAGTGTAGGGATATCAAGGTCCTCAACAAGCTGATATACTTTATTTACAGCCGCTTTTGCTGCTTCTTCGGTTGTCATATGAAATGTATCAACACCTAACGCTTGTGCAATGCGAGCAAATTTATCAGGATGTCCTTTCCAGTTAAATTCCATCACCGGACCAAGCATAGCGGCGACGCACTGACCGTGAGCAACTGGAATAATTCCACCTAATGTCTGAGACATGGCATGAGCTGCACCAGCTGATTCACTTCCGTAAGACAGCCCAGCAAGCATAGCAGCTTGAGCCATTCCATAGCGAGCTTCTAGATCACCGCCATCTGCATATGCACGTCGAATATATTTCCCTACATATTCCATTGCTAATAGTGCGACAGCGTCTGTTACCGGCTGGGCAAAATGCATGGTATAGCATTCAATCGCATGAGCTAATGCGTCTATTCCTGTCATTGCTGTTACATGTGGCGGCATAGAGACATGTAATATAGGGTCAATGATTGTTAAATGTGCTGCGATTAATGGACCACCTGTATTAAATTTAAATTCTCGCTCTTCATCAGTTATAACTGCCCATTGGGTAACCTCGGATCCAGTTCCTGCTGTTGTCGGAATTGTTATTAAAGGTGGGATGCGATATGCTAAAGGTTTTTTTCCTTCTGCAGCTTCATAATCTAATACACTAGCATTATGCGTAATTTCAACACCAATAGCTTTAGCAGTATCCATGGAGCTACCTCCACCAACAGCAACGAGCCCATTACAATTTTCTTGCCTATATAATTTGGATCCTGCTGCTATTAACCGTAGAGGCGGATTTGGCTCTACTTTATTGAAAATAACTATTTCAACTCCAGCTTCTTTTAAATACTTTTCTACTGATTTTGTTACCCCAGCTTTATAGATGCCAGGGTCAGTGACTAATAAAACTTTTGATACACCAAGTTGTTTCACTTCATTTCCGATAGATTGTATGGCATTAATGCCATGCTTTATAGTAGTCGGTATTTCAAATGTATGCAATTTATGCATATGTTCAATTTTCATATTTAAACCCATGAATGAGCCTCCTATTGTTTGTACTTTTTGTAAGCTTTTTAAGCGAACGATGTGGACAAATTCACTTCCATTAGGTAATAGTTTATGTCCCTTTGGTTAATCGAGCTTTCTTTAGAACCAGTTCAGCGCTTTTGGTCGTAAATTTTGAAATACATGCTTTGCTTCTTGATATTCTTCTAGTCCTGCTTTACCAAGTTCGCGACCAATGCCAGATTGCTTAAACCCGCCCCAAGGTGCATGTGGGAAATAGACATTATAATCATTCATCCAAACGGTACCCATTCGCATTTTGGCAACACAGCGTTCTGCTTTGGCAATATCCTTCGTCCACACACCCCCAGATAGACCATAGATAGAATCATTGGCTAACTGAACGGCTTCTTGTTCGGATGTGAATGTTTCTATTGTTATTACAGGTCCAAATCCTTCGTTTTGCACGACACTCATATCAGATGTGCAATTCGTAAGCACGGTAGGTAAGTAAAAGAATCCATCCTTTAATTCAGGAGCATCAGGCTGTTTTCCACCGACAGCTATTACTGCGCCCTCTTTTTTTCCGTTTTCGACATATTGGATTACTTTATGCAAATGTTCTTTAGAAATAAGTGGTCCCATTTGGGTAGAAGATTCAAATCCACTTCCTAACGTGATGTTTTTTACCCGTTCAACTAAAGGTTCAACAAAGGAATCATGAATCTTTTCTTCAACAATGATTCTTGTACCGGCAGAACAAATCTGCCCCGCATGAAAGTAAACCGCATGTAATGCTTGATCAACTGCTATATCTAAATCGGCATCGGCGAAAATAATATTGGGGTTTTTTCCACCTAATTCGAGAGCAAGTTTTTTTACATTTGAACTAGCCGACTGCATAATTTTCTTTCCGGTATTAATTCCCCCCGTAAAAGAAATTAAATCTACTTCCTGGTTAGATGATAGTTCAGCGCCAACGGTATTTCCCTTCCCTAGTACGAGGTTGACAACACCGTTTGGCAGCCCGGCTTCTTCCATTAATTCAAAAACTTTTACTGTTGTTAATGGTGTTATTTCGCTTGGCTTCATAATTAATGTATTTCCTGCAGCTAGTGCTGGCGCTATTTTCCATGAGGCTTGTAATAGTGGATAATTCCATGGCGTAATTTGACCACAAACACCAACAGGCTCGTAAACTACTTTGCTAATGGTGTTTGGAATAGGAGAGTCGATAACTTCTCCGCCATGTTTATCTGCTAATTCGGCATAATAACGAAATACACCAGCTATATCCTCCATATCGCCGCGACTCTCATCAAGTGTTTTGCCTGTATCGAGGGTTTCCAACTGAGCTAGTTCTTCATTATCTCGTTCGATGAAGCTCGCTATCGTATGTAACTTTTTACTACGTTCTGTTGCTGATGTCCTCGACCATTCTCCTTTATCAAATGCTTCTCTTGCAGCAGCTATGGCATATCTTGTATCCGTTTCATCGCTCTCTGTCGCTTGAGCAATGATTTCTTGGTTAAATGGGTTCATAATATCACGTTTGTTGCTTGTATGAGAGGGCACCCATTTGCCATTGATAAAATTTTGTTTGAAATTCACTATTCTCCCTCCAGTTTTATTAAATTTGTTAAATTTTTATTTAACGTTCTTAACATTTTTAACATAACATGCTATGATTAGAATTGTCAAAATAAAAAATGAAATTTAAATGTTGAATAGCAAAAAAATCTTTAAACCGGTGAAGATTGCATTTGACATATTTTATTGATGCGTTAACATTAAGTTTGTAAAATATATATTTAACGTATTGAACGAATCTATCCCACATATAAGGTGCTGTAAGGCTCTCACTTCAGGAGTTGGATAATCTGTCCAGCAACGAGTCTTGTGGAAGATAACAGCACCTAAATGCTCGATTCGTTCAGAGGTTATTTAGGCGATACCATTACGGTACTAATCATCAGTGGGGGATGAATGAAAACCCCAATTATTGAAGGTTCACTTTATTTTAAAGGAGGGAAGACAATGGCTGCATCTCATGATGAAATAGCACGAGAAAAATTGGAAGAAGCAAAAGGTTATGTTATCGAAACCATCGCAGAAACGATGGATGTGTATGGTGTAACACCAGCCGCAGGGAAGCTTTATGCAACCATGTATTTTAAAGAGCAAATGAATCTCGATGAAATGCGCGAAGAACTCGGCATGAGTAAACCGAGTATGAGTACAAGCGTTAGGAAGCTACAAGAAAATGAAATGGTAAAGAAAAAATTTCAAAAAGGTTCTCGTAAACATACGTATGCTGCGGAAAAGGACTTTTTTCATTCCTTTATGTCTTATTTTTGTCAATTGTGGGACCGAGAAGCAAAAATGAATATGGAAGCTATTAAACAAGCAGAATTTACGTTAGATCAAATTTTTGAAGATGAGAATGTGTCAAGTGAGTTGATTGAGGAAGCACGAGAAATCTATGACCAGCTTGAACAATCAAAGGTATATTACCGGTGGCTTGAACGTTTAGTCGCTAGTATACGATCAGAAGAGATTTACGAATTTTTGCCGAAAAATCCGTAATATAAGGTGACCAAAAAAGTAACAAAATATTCCTTAGGCATGTATTTTGCGACTTAGGTTTAAAATTTTTCTTAAAAAAGCACTCATGTATGGTAAGGAATGAAGAAGTAGGTTGCCCTAGTTAAGCTTGTTACTAAAAGGTTCGGCACTGATAAGGTGCAAGTTTTGATCCAGTAATAGGAGTACGAAGGTTATAATTGACCTTGTACGGTTTTGCAAACGCAATACAAAATAGGATGGGAGAGAGTAACTCAATTTATGTTTTTTATGAAGAGAAAGTTAATCAGTTTCAGTTTGGTGTTAGTCGTTCTATTAGCTGCATGTGGAGAAGAAACAGACTCAAAAAATGAAACAGATTCATCAACAGGGGAAAAAGGTACAATTGAGATGGCGCAAATTAGTTGGGCAGAAAATATTGCTGTTTCTAATATGTGGAAGGTTATTTTAGAAGAACAGGGCTATAAAGTGAACTTAAACTTGTTAGATATGGGAACCATTATGAAAGCCTTAGCAGAAAATGAACTGGATATTAATTTAGAGGTGTGGCTTCCTGTACAGGATCAGGCCTATTTACAAGAGTATAAAAATAACGTATTCTTCTCTGAAGAACCTTGGTATGATAATGCAAAGGTTGGACTTGTTGTTCCTGAATACTTAGAAGAAATTAATAGTGTGGAAGATCTAAATAAACATAAGGATATGTTCAACGGGGAGATAACGGGCTTTGACGCTGGTGCAGGAACGATGGAAGTAACTGAAGAATTAATAAAAGCGTATCATTTAGATTACGAATTGATTCCAAGCTCTGAACCGGCTATGATTACGGAGATCGCTCAAGCAATGAAGAATGAAGAGCCGATCGTTGCTCCACTTTGGAATCCGCATCGGGTATTTTCTCAATATGACTTGAAATATCTTGAAGACCCGAAGCAAGTGTACGGAGAAGTAGAAAAAATCCATCATGCGACAAGACAAGATTTTAAAGATGACTTTCCAGAAGTATCCGAATGGCTGAAAAATTGGAAAATGGATGATGCATCGATCGGAGAGTTAATGACTTATGTGAATGAAACAGAGGAGCCGATTGATGGAGCAAGAAAATGGGTCGAGGATAATCAGGAATTGGTTCATCAATGGCTAAAACTAGAAGAAGAATGATAATTAATCATTTTTGCAGAGACTGTAAGACTGTCGAGAGCCTCGACAGTCTGTTTTTGTACTATAGGAAAGCATAAGATATTTTGGTTTATAGTATAAGAAAAACAAAGGCTTCCGCCATAAGACTTGGCGACAAGCCAAGTTTTTCTAAAAAGATAAGAAACCAGCATGGCTCGCCTAGAGCGCGAGCCACCATCTATCATGAAAAAACTTTTGCTTTATAATGTTTAGATTCTTAAAATACTGTCTAAAATAAATGAGTTAGATAAGTTAAATAGAGTTGTTTTTCATACAAAAGTATAAAATGAGGTGCTTATGGATAACGAAATAACTGAATAGCCACGTCCGGCGCATGAGCCCAGCAACGATGCGACTTTAGAAATGCGCCCTACGATAAGTCATCATCGGTTCGTCGCCTCACCGTATTCCTTTATCTCCGTTGATTCGTTCCATTCGCTACGTTGCTAAACGGGCGCCCCGAGCCTTTGTTCTTTATCCTGTATATAAGTTACTGTAAGTATCCCGCTTCAGGAGTAGGATAATCTGTACTGCAACAAGTCTAAGTAGAGATAACAGCACCTATCTGCCCTATTTCGCAAGCGGCGTTTAAGTCATACCATTACGGTACTAACAAGCGTGGGAGATATGAACACTCCTACTGATGGAAGATTCACTTTATTTGCTTAGAGGGTTTGAATGAATTTTGTTAAAAAATACTTTTCTAAATCCAATTCATGGTAGTCATCTAAACACAAATCGAATAAAGCACAGGATTCCTTTTTATGTGCCATTTACATCAACCTGACTTGATAGACAAGAACAATCGGATACAGTACCTTCCTAAAATATGAAGGCGTTATCATCTTGACGATAAAGATGTGTTTCAATTATTATAGTTTTAAAATAATACGTTAAAAATGAACCAAGTACATGGTATGATGATCCGTGCTGGGGTGATTTATTTTTAGTAGATTATTTCATTGGCTCAGAAGCAATCCATTCATTTTCTTCTTGCTTATGAGTTATTAGCAGCTAACTTTACAGCAAATTTAAAGGAGAGGGACGTGATGAACATTCGTAATAAAGGAAATGGTATTTTTAAGCGATTAATAGAGCGATATGATACAAAGCTTGATAAAAATGGAATTTGCGGAAAACGGATAGCTGAGCGTTTACATACACTTTCCCAAATCGGATTAACCGCTGATAACGGCTCTAACCGCCCTGGTTATTCCGAAGACGAGGCAAGAGCTCAAGAACTGGTTTCCAGCTGGATGAAAGAGGCTGGGATGGAAGTGAGACGGGACGGGGCTGGTAATCTTATAGGCAGGTTAGCTGGCAAAAGAAATTTCCTCCCTGCTATTATGAGTGGTTCACATGTAGATACAGTTCCCAATGGGGGACATTTTGATGGCACATTAGGAGTAATTACAGCGTTAGAGGTTGTTGAAGCTTGGAAGCATGAAAAGTATCAACCGGTACACCCGCTTGAAATTGTTGTATTTGCTGATGAAGAAGGCTCACGTTTTAATGGGGGGCTAAATGGTAGTGAAGGGATGATTGGCGGTAGAGATATAGAAGCGAAAAAGCAATTGATCGATCGAGATGGCTATAGCTTTTCTGAAGTATTGCAGCAACGAGATTTAAGCATTGATAGCTATAAAAATGCGACACGTGATATGGAAGAAGTAGCGCTTTTTATTGAAGTACATATTGAACAAGGTAAACGATTGGAAAAAGAAAATCTACCTTGTGGTATTGTAACAGGGATCGCTGGTCCTTGCTGGCTTGAAATTACTTTTTATGGTGAAGCAGGTCATGCAGGAAATACCCCGATGAATGATCGAAAGGATGCTTTAGTCGCAGCTAGCGAATTTATTTCGAAAGTGAATCAACTTCCTGGCAACATCAATGATACGGCAGTAGCGACAATCGGTAAACAATTGGTAGAACCGAATGGAGTAAACGTTATTCCAGGTAAGGTAACATTATACGTGGATATAAGAGATATTTATGAGCAAACGAGAGATCAGCTTGTTGAAAAGGTGAAGCATTTGGCTGAGACAATAGCAAACGATCAGCAGCTAAAAGTTGCGGTAACGGAAAAAACGAAAGTAAAGCCTGTACCAATTAAAAAGGAAATGCAGGATTTGCTAGCTCGTTCAATCAAGGAACAAGGTATACAGCCGTTTTATTTACCGAGTGGTGCTGGTCATGATGCGATGATTATTGGAGAGAAAGTGCCAATTGCTATGCTGTTTGTAAGAAGTGAGAATGGTATCAGCCACAATCCACAAGAGTGGACCAATTTAGCGGATTGCGTGCAAGCAGCACTTGTTTTAAAATCATTTATCGAGGACTTGCAGACAGACTGGGAAGACGACAATTTAAGTTGAAAGCAATTCAATCAAGGCTAGATATGATGAAGTAGATACACTAGGATGAAATCTAATTAAAATACATTGATTTTATTTCAGTTTTTTCATGTATATGCTAGGAAATTATAAATTCGCTAGATATTGTTTGATGGAATTTTATGTAAAGACACCGAAGTTCACAAATAGGTTTGCACCGACGTCTGTCAAGTGGACACGATAATTTGTTCACATTTTATCCCGTATATAAGGTGCTATAAGACTCCCGCTTCAGGAGTTGGATAATCTGTATAGCAACACGTCTAAGTGGGAGATAACAGCACCTAAATGCCCTATTTCGTAAGAGCCTTTAGGTCATACCATTACAGTACTAACAATCAGTGAGGGATGGATGAAAACCCCCACTGATTGAAGATTCACTCTATCATGCATAAACGGACGGTAAGACAGAACTTCCGTACTCTATGGGCAAACTTTTAGAAGGATAAGTTGGATAACTGACTTGAAGTAAACCTCTCCGTTCTGAACCGAGCTTTTAGGTCAGCCAACTTAGGGGCTGACCACCAATGGGCAAGGGGCCCAATTGGTGGAAGATTCCCTATGTGTTCTGGACATTGTAATACACGTTTCCTATTAATTTAACTTCTTCTTAGAATAAAGTGGGTAAATATTTTTTCTGTAAAAAAACATACTGTTTACAAGTAATTCATTATTTACAATAAACCTTCTTGTTCAAAGAGAAAATCATATGGAATATCAATAAAGATAAAACGATCTGAAGAAATAGGGTAAGAATACGTTCGAATTCGTTCATCTCTTTCAATATCGGTATATAAGTCCGATAGTATCCCTTTCTTTTCCATATTCATCCGTGCGATATTTTCAAAAAAGTATGGGCGCCAGCTCCAATTTTTTTGTCTGCCTTCGGGTAGTAAACGCCATGTACCATCTGCATCTTTCTCTGCATTGGAAGATAACTGAAAACCAGCTTCGTTACAAATATAGACTCGAAAACTATAATCATCACAGTTATTGGCAACAGAAAGGATCGTTTTATCGTAAGGGTCATCTGATTTAACAGTTTTTAATGTGTTCTTTAATTGTTCATTTATTTTTTCTGTTAAATCCAGTTGTGCCCACATTTTTTTTCGTTCGAACGTAATAAAATGCTGGAAGTCTTTTTTCACTTTTTCCTTACAGCTGTCCATCGGTATGAATTCCGACTGTGTTTTTTCTAGATATTCCCCTTGATAATAGCGCCCACCATTTCTCCACGCGTAATTTAATTGATGAAAAGAAGCGATTCCTTTAAATAATAAAGCAGCCCCAATTTTGCGAGAAAGCATTGAGAGTAAATGGTGAACATCCTGATATAATTGCGGCAAATCGTCCTCTTGTAAAAATGAAACATCAACTTTAATAATATTTGGTTTAATTAAAGCTAATTTATCTAAATTACCGTTTTTCTCTCCCACATCATCAATGGCAATTTGGATACCAAATGTTTGAATATATGCAAATAAATGCTTTAATGAAGCAATATGCTCGCTAACAAATGCTTCTGAAAACTGTAGAACTAGCCTATTCAATGAGAGGCCTTGGTTTTCATACGTTTCTAAAATAGATATCATACTGTCGCCATTGTCTTTGAGCAACAGTTTTGCATCGTAATGAATAAATAATAGTTGCGACTGATCTGTCGTCATATAAGCATCTAACACTTTTTGCAAAACATTATGCGTAAGCTCTAGCCTAAATTCACTTGGGATGCTGCTATCTTTAAAAAACCAAAGGAGATTATGTAATTCATTTTCATCGTCCTGAAAATATGGGATCGTTTCATACCCAATAATGAATTGATTTTCTGCACTTATAATCGGATCGAAGTATGGAACGATCTGATCAAGCCTCATCATGATATCTAGTGGATCCATACTAACCAACTCCATTTTTTACTTTAGTTTTCAGTATAGCATGGAAGTCCACCATTTTTCCTGCAAAAACCAATGATAAAGGGTACTCATTCTATTTCATATATTCGGATTTTTTTGTAAAAATATCGGTCTTATGTGGTGTTTTCCTCCTTGGAAATGGTTCCGTCTAGACCTGTCATCAAGGCTTGGAATAGCTAGAAAGAAGTAGATATACAAGAAGTTTCCTAATACATTTTCTTAGTGCGATGTTCACTGCCGTAGTTTTCCTTGTCCTGTGGAAATGGAACAGCCAAAATCTCATTGGGAGCCGTTTTTTGCTCCCGAGTAAGCACTGAATAATTGTTCGGTCGCGGAAAGCAAAAGTATGTATCTACTGCTGGTTCAGTAGCGATCATGCTAAAATTTTTCCTGAAATCAATCAAAACATCAAATAACAGCACATGGAGAGACTGGAGAAACTTTACAAAGTTTGCTTTCCCTTGTAGACGACAAGTAAGCAATTGTAGGACTTTTACTTCATGATTATTTGGAGTCCAAGCGTATCATTGTCAGCTGTATCGTTATGAAATCACTTTATTATACATAATACCATCTCTTAATCGAATTAATTTAAGTCGGTTTGTTTCTTTGATAAAAATGGATTTATATTCATTTTTGTTATCTGTATTCTCTATTAAAATAACACGCTTGTATGGATTGTCATCAACGATATTTAGCTTATAGTTGGCTAGATTTACTTTTTCTTCTAAAATGCTATATTCTTTTAAATCCTTATTGACCGGAACAGTATCTGCTGTGTTGTTTGTAGTGTTAGCTGGTTCCTCTATTGAAACCTGTTTATCATTGCAACCTATTAACAAACCTGCAACTAAAATAATTACAATGTATATGCTCATATCCTTTTAGCTCCTCCTTCCATGTTTAGTTGCTCTATACAGTTTATAATTAACGATCTTTCTATGAACGAAAGGAGAAGAAGATTAGAAATTGATTAAAAAATAAAAGACAGACCATTTTCCCGGTCTGCCGCTTTTATTTATCCTGCATATAAGATGCTATAAAAACCTAGGCTTCAATAGTGGAAAATCTGTATAGCAACAAGTCTAAGTGCGAGATAGTGCCCTATTTCGTAAAAGACCTTTGGTTCATATCATTGCGTACTAACAATCAGTGGGGATGATGAAAGCCCCCTTTAATTGAAGATTCATATTATCTAATATTGAAGTTATATAAATATTCCAATTTGAACTTATTAGCAAAGCAAATAAATTTTAATTCGTAGATGCCTGATTTGTTCAAACTGACAGGAAGTATTTTAGGTTTGCTTCTCCTTTAAAAAGGTTTTAATGGCAGGCGGCTCGTATATACGGAACTTTTCTATTAATGCTTTTGCCTCCGTATCAGATAAAACAACGTCGAAATGTTTTTGCTCCATAAATTGCTGTTCTGTCATATGTTGGAACAGGGAAAGTAGTGGATCATAATAGTGCTGGATATTTAATAACCCACAGGGCTTTCGGTGCAAACCTAATTGTGCCCAAGTAAACACTTCGAAGTATTCTTCCAGAGTACCAGGTCCTCCGGGTAAGGCAATAAAACCGTCCGCTAAATTTGCCATGGTCATTTTTCTTTCGTGCATGGAATCAACGATAATGAGTTCCGTTAATCCTTTATGATAGACTTCTTTGTTTTTTAGAAATTCAGGAATAACCCCGATTACTTCTCCGCCTTCATTAAGAACAGCATCCGCGACTGCTCCCATAATACCAACACTTGCGCCACCGTATACGAGGGTAATGTTTTGCTTAGCTAGTTCCTCCCCAAGCTTTGTTGCCTCTTCTACATAAGTCGTTGAAGCTCCAGGTCTCGAGCCACAAAAGACAGCTAGTTTATTCATCCTTTTACCTCCTTAATAGTTTAAGTATATAGAAGTTACTTTCGTTTGTTAACTTCCTTTTTGTTATGTAATAAAAAATTAAGGTACAGGGTCTTTAGATGAACTGCTTGTAAGAGGTTAGCCTTCAGTTAAATGAAGGTCTGAAAGTATAGGAGGGAAGTGCGTTGAGAACTGAACCTATTATCTTGCATTTAAAGTATTATTTCTAAAGGCAATATACGCATAGATTTTTAGGAAGTAGAAGTAAATTGATAAAATGCTCACCTTTTTAAGGAGTTAGTTTGCAGAAAATTATGTAATTAACTAAAAACATCTATCTCTTGCTATTATCAGCCGATATAATGGGCAACAGCGCTTAATTAAAACAGAAAGGGATGACCAAATGAAAAGACTAATGCGATTTAACCGTGTGAAACATAAATTATTCATAAGTTATATCATTATTGTTTTTGTTCTTATCGTAGTTGGCGCATATTCATTTTACAATGCTTTCAAAGCAAATCAACAAGTGGAGCTCATGGTAAGTTCAAAATTAGAGGCCGTCCAATTAGCTGAACGCCTCCGTGCTAACATATCTGAGCAGGATGCGTTAGCACGAGGGTATTTATTATATGAAGAAGAAAATCTTCGCCGACAATATGAAGATATACAAACAAAAGGAAATGAATTATTGAAAGCGTTACAGAATCTAGTAGCATCTAAACAAGTTACGGAATTATCCAATACACTGCAAGACTGGCACCGTGCTGTAGATGATAGTTTTAATCTGTATGAAGCCGATGACAAGGAAGAAGCAATAAATGTGATGACCACGGAAGCAGAAACTTTAGGATCTGAAAAAATTGAACCGCTCGTTCAACAGGTTTTAGATGTTGAAACAAAGAAGCTGGAAAATGAAAAGAAAAAGATTGTTTCCGAAGCACAAGACGCACAAACATGGATTATCGTATCTACCGTGGGACTAATTTTGTTAGTGATTGTGATTGCCAGCGTGACGGTGAAGTCTGTTTCTAAGCCACTGGTGCGTTTGTCGGCACGAATGAAGGATATTGCTAAAGGAAAGGTGCATATGGAGCCATTATCTATTCATTCAAAGGATGAATTTGGACAGATGATGGAAACGACCAATAAAATAAGCGATAACCTTAACATCATTCTGCATAAGATCACTGTCGTATCAGAGACAGTAAATAATTATGGGAAATCTTTTTCCTTATCTGCAAAAGAAGTGATGGAGGGAGCAGAACAAATAGCGACAACGATGCAAGAATTAGCTGCGGGATCAGAAACGCAAGCAAACCGAGCTAGTGATTTAGCAATAAATATGGAAGCTTTCACAAATAAAGTAAGTGAAACAAATGAGCAAGGAAAGCTAATTGGGCAGGCATCACAGGAAATTTTAACGATGACTGAAGAAGGGGATCAGATGATGAAATCTTCTTCGGAACAAATGAGCCAAATTGACCTCATCGTGAAAGATGCGGTAGATAAAGTAAAGCAATTGGATGAACAATCACAAGAAATTAATCATTTGGTTCAAGCGATTAAAGATATTGCGGAGCAAACTAATTTACTTTCTTTAAATGCTGCCATTGAAGCGGCAAGAGCTGGTGAGCATGGAAAAGGGTTTGCTGTTGTAGCGGATGAAGTAAGAAAGCTTGCAGAACAAGTAAGCGATTCCGTATCAGATATCACGCAGATTGTTACACATATTAAGCAAAACTCAGCTTCAGTAGCGGGAACATTGCAAAATAGCTATGAAGAAGTGGAAGCTGGCACATCTCAAATTCTTGCTACACAGCAAACATTTAGTGGAATTACCATGTTTGTAAGCGAAATGGTACAAATTATTAAAAATATGGCTACGCATTTACAAGAAATGAAAGAAAATAGCAGTCAAATGAATGAAGCTATTCAGGACATAGCGTCTGTTACAGAGGAATCATCAGCTGGAATTGAACAGACAGCAGCCTCAGCACAGCAATCAAGTGGTTCCATGGGAGAGGTTGTTGACCAATCTAAGGAGTTATTTAATCTAGGTAATGAATTAAATGAAATTGTGGATCAGTTTCAGTTGAAATAATGAAACAAAAATGCATTTTACGGATGATTAAAAGACTATAAAGTATATGGGGATTGAGTCATATAAGTTAGCAAAAGTATCTATTAGGAACATGGATTACTTTGAATGGAAGGTAACGCAAAATCTACGCTTAATAGTTGAGAGAAGGACAGGAAATCTAAGTAAGAGATAACGGCAATATAAATTCCAATTTGTTCAGGCAGATAGGGGGTGATTGGAGAAGGCGTGACACGCAAAAAAATGTTTTTTCAAACACACTTGAGTCCGTATCCTTTGACCGGATATATCAAAAAAATTCTTGTATTGAAAAATTACTTATGTATTTGCGAGGTTATTTTATATCCATCATTCATTCAGAGTGGGAGGGACAAATTCCACTCTGAATGAACATGGATAGCGTGTATCCTTGCTCGTTAGGCATTTTGTATTTGCTATCTTCGGTTACTCTTCGGGTTAAAGGCATCCCGTAACCCATCGCCAATAAAGTTAATGGATAATACGGTTATTAAAATGGCTAACCCTGGAGGTATCCAAGCCTCTGGATGGTCACGTAAAATTCGTATATTCTGTGCTTCAGAGATCATGTTCCCCCATGTTGGAGTAGGTTGGGGAATACCAAAACCGATAAAGCTAAGACCTGATTCAACAATAATGTATGTTGCCATCATTAACGTAGCATTTACAATAATTGGACCAATGGCATTAGGAATAAAATGCTTAAAAATAATTCGTATATCACTAGCTCCAATGGCACGAGCACCAAGCACAAACTCCTGCTCGCGTAATGATAAATATGTAGCACGTATTATTCGCGTAAGGTTTGGCCAGGATGTTAAAGCGATAATTGTAACAAATAGACCGATGGTAACTTTATCAATAACTGCCATAATGGTTAACACAAGTACAAGGAATGGTAACATTAACATTATATCTGCACCGCGCATGATGATGCTGTCAACCTTCCCTCCATAATAACCAGCGATTGATCCAAGCAGCACTCCAATGACTAAGGTAAAAAACATGGCGCTGAATCCAACAATTAATGAAATCCTTCCACCGTAAAGCAAACGGGCAAAATTGTCTTGTCCTTGTCCATTTGTACCTAATATATGTTCATCAGTAGGGCTTTTTTCAATGTTAAACACATCTGTCTCAATCGGATCTTGACTTGTCAATAAGGGAGCAGAAATACAAACAATAACAATAGCCAATAAAACAAATACGCTTATGACAGCTAACTTGTTTTTCAAAAATCGTTGGTACGCCAACTGAAATGGTGTTTTATGCTGATACTGTTGGTCAACAGGCGCATTTTCAGGTCCTGTAGGTAACGAGCTTTCTAAATTTGTATGCATATTGATTCACCTCAATCGTATCGAATTCTTGGATCGACAATACTATATAAGATATCGGCAATTAAATTACCAATTAAAATAAGAATTCCTAGTATCAAGGCTATTGCCATAACTACAGGGAAGTCACGGTTCATAACAGAACTTAAAAATAATGTTCCTAAACCGGGGTATTGAAACACTTGTTCGGTAATAACAGCACCACTTAATAACACACCAATTTCAAATCCCATTAATGTTATGATTGGAATGAGTGCATTTCGTAATGTATGTTTATAAAGTACATTACGTTCAGACATGCCTTTTGCCTTTGCTGTTCGTATATAATCGCTACCTAATACGTCTAACACTTCTGAACGCATATAACGCATATAGGTGGCTGTGCCAGCTAAGCCAAGGGTAATACCTGGAAGAACCATATGATGGATTCGATCGGTAAATGCAGCAAATCCACTTACTCCAGGAGATGAAAGTGTTCCTTGTGAGGGAAACCAGCCTAAGTTAATCGAAAGGACATAAATCGCTATTAATCCAAAGAAAAAGTTCGGTATGGCAAGCCCTAAAAAACCAAACCCAGTTGCTCCATAATCGAGCAAGGAATACGGTTTTTTCGCAGAATAAATACCAATAGGGATAGCGACAATAATGGTAATGGCTAAGGAAAAAAGACCTAAATATAAGGTGTTGGCAAATCGGGCTTCAATCAATTCCATAACAGATCGACCATTAAAGATAAGAGAGTTACCAAAATCTCCTTGTGCTGCTGAACTGATCCAATTCCAATACTGTACATGAATCGGGTCATTTAAGCCTAACGCCTCCCGTTGCTGCTCATAAATCTCCGGATCAACGTTTGGATCAGCGAGTGATTTACCGGATAAGGCGTCTCCAGGTGCTAATTGGGCAAGCCCAAACACAATAATGGTGAGAGCAAAAAGCATTGGGATGAATATTAATATGCGGCGGATAATATATTTGTACATGAATTTTCCTCCCTTAGTAAATTCGTGTTAGAAGGCTTTTAATTAATATAGAGTTAGGAAATAAAGGACATGCAAAGCATCGCACGTCCTTTTTCACAAATGAATAGAGTTAATCGGAAACCCACCAGTTTTCTGGTTCGTTATTATAGGAGTATGGCATTGGATTGACACCATTTAAGCGTTTGTTATGTGCATAAATTTTATTTTGTGCATAAAGTAAGAGCGCTGGTAGGTCTTCTGAAAAGACGGATTGCCACTCACTATATTTTTTAGCTCGATATTCTTGCTCAAATGCTTCCGGCGTTTTGACGGCTTCTTTTAACAATTTTTCAGATTCTTCATTATTCCAACGTGAATAGTTATAAGGAGCTCCTGCATTCCATAAGCCAACAGGGTCAGGGTCACCGCTTCCTAAACTCCAGCCAAGAAGATAGAGATCCCAATCTGAATTATCTTTTTCTAATTCTTCCTGATATGCTGTCATTTCTTTTGGCTGACGTAAATCAATATTAATACCAACATCCTCCAGAAACTTTTCTAGAATTGGTGCTGAGTCTTCTCGAAGTTTGTTTCCAGTTGGATAGTTTAAATTGACAACCCACTCTTTTCCATCCGGAGTTTCACGGAAACCATCGTCATTTGTATCTTTATAGCCTGCTTCATCCAATAATGATTTTGCTTTTTCGGGATCAAATTCATATTTCGTCGCGGCCTCTTCGTCGTAAGCCCAAAATTGCTGTGCAATCGGCGCGTTAATCACGGAACCGTGACCATAAAGTAAATTATCAACAAGAGCGTTACGGTCAATAGCATAAGCCATTGCCTGGCGAACCTTTTGCTCACTCATGTCCTCATTTGGCACCCAGTTATCTGGCTCAATTTTACCAGCTTCCACATCTGCATCTGTACGATGATTGATTTTAAACCCCATTAGTTGATAACCAAAGTCCGGTTGTTCAATAATTTCCACATGCTCAAGACCAGAAACGGTTTCATAGTCAGGGGCAGGAACTCCACTTGGATCAGCAATAAAGTCAATTTCTTCGCTTTCTAATAATCCTAACATGACGGATTGGTCAACAACACGCCAGACGATCTTATCCAGATAAGGCTCTTGCTTCCAATAATCTGCGTGTTTCTCTAATACATATTGCTCTCGCTCAAGCATTTCTGTAAATTTGAAAGGCCCTGTTCCAATTACTTCTCCTGGATTAAGAGTTGCAGGATGTTCTGGCATTTCATCGATAGGCACTTCCCCGAAGATATGCTCCGGAATAATTGAAAAGGAAACATCCTTTAAAATCGTTACATTTGGCTCGGTAAATTTAAAGGTTACCGTATAATCATCTTCAGCTACAACACCTTCAAATTCATCTGTCTCCCCTTTACTGAACTCCTCATACCCTAATAATCTTTCAGCAAATTCGGAACTACGAATTCCTCCTGCTTCAATGTATCCATGGGTAGATATTGCTTTATAGGTGAAGACAACATCATCAGCAGTAAATTCTTCGCCATCATGCCACTTTACACCTTCTTCAAGCTTTAAAGTGATTTCGGTCTGATCTTCATTGATTTCCCACTCTTTTGCAAGATGCGGTTCGAATTCCAACTCTTTATTTTGGCTTACTAAAGATTCATGTGTAAAATCAAGAATATTTGCCTCATATGCTTCTTCGTAAAAGATAGGATTAAACACACCGGCTGGTGCAGTATCCATTGCGCCAGTTATCGTCCCGCCTTTTTGTGGTTCACCACTTGCACCATCATCCCCACCCTCAGCTTGAGTTTTGTTTCCTTCTTCCTTGGATGAATCATCCTCATTACAGGCTGCTAATACAAATCCAACTGATAACATAAATACAAAAAACAGCAACCATTTCTTTTTTAACACGCATTCATTCCCCCTTATTAGTTGAATAGGATTACAGGTGTACACCAGTTTGTTTCAGGATGTAACCACCTCCTTAAGTATATGTTTAAGAAGTGGATAAAAAGACAAATTATTCAGAAATAAGAAACCGTTACCATTTATTAGGAAAATAAAAATACGAATAATCTGAAATTAATGCATTCTAATCAAATAGATGGCAAGCAACGTAATGTCCATTCTCCACTTCATTTAATTCCGGTCGTTCTGTTCCACAACGGTCATGTACCATAGGACAGCGCGTACGAAATGCACAACCAGAAGGCGGGTTTGCTGGACTTGGTAAATCACCACTAAGTTTAATTTTTTCTCTTTTTTCTCGTACATTTGTTGACGGGACGGATGAAAGCAATGCTTTCGTATACGGGTGAAGCGGGTTACTGTAGAGTAGTTTCTTCGGTGCAAGTTCGGCGATACGCCCTAAATACATAACGGCTACACGATCACTGATATGCTTGACAACACTTAGATCATGTGCGATAAACAGGTAGGTTAGGTTAAATTCTTCTTGTAAATCTGCCATTAAATTTAAAACTTGTGCTTGGATGGAAACATCTAACGCAGATACTGGCTCATCACATATAATGAACTTCGGGTTAAGTGCCAGAGCACGAGCAATACTAATTCGCTGGCGCTGACCGCCAGAAAATTCGTGTGGGTACTTTGTACGGTCATTAGCTCGCAGTCCAACTTTTTCTAATAATTCGATGCTTTTTTGTTTACGTTCTGATTTTGTAGCTGAAGTTTGTACGAGCAAAGGTTCTTCAATTAACTCACCAACACTCATTTTAGAATTCAGAGAGGCAAACGGATCCTGAAAAACCATTTGCATATCCTTTCGATATTTACGTAACTTTCGATTGTTTAAATGAGAAATATCTGTTCCTTCAAATAAAACTTCTCCTTCTGTAGGTTCTAAAAGGCGAAGTAGAACCCGACCGAGTGTTGACTTTCCAGATCCTGATTCTCCAACTAGACCAAGTGTCTCTCCTTTTTTAATAGATAAAGAAATATCATCAACAGCTTTTACATGGCCAATCGTATGCTTGAGTATACCTCCTTTGATAGGAAAGTATTTTTTTATATGGTTTGCTTGCATGATAGTTTCATTATTTTGTTTGTTTTCAGATTTTTGTGTTAGTCGTTGTTCTTGTTCGATTGCCATTAGAGCGGCCTCCTTGTTCATAAAGGTAACAGCGTACTTTGTGATTTGGGACTATGGACAGCAAATCTGGATTCGATTCTCTGCACTGGTCCATGACATGGGGGCAACGGTCGGCAAAACGACACCCTTTAGGAAAACTATGGGCTGGAGGCACAGAACCCTTTATGGCTCCTAATCGCTCGACGTCTTTGTCTAGACTTGGCAAACTGTTTAGTAGGCCAATAGTGTAGGGATGCTTCGTGTCTTCGAATATGGACTCGACTTCTGTTTCTTCAACAATTTGACCACCATACATCACCAGAACACGATCAGCGTATTCTGCTACTACTCCAAGGTCGTGCGTAATTAAAAGAATCGACATATTTAAACGCTCTTTCATCTCCATAAGCAGATCTAAGACTTGTGCTTGAATGGTTACATCTAAGGCAGTTGAAGGCTCATCAGCTATAAGCAGCTTTGGATCACATGATATAGCCATAGCAATCATCGCTCGCTGTCTCATGCCTCCGGATAATTGGTGTGGGTATTCATCCATGATTTCTTTGGCTCGTGGAAATCCGACCATGTTCAATAATTCAATGGCTCTTTCACGTGCAGCCTGCTTAGATAACTTTTTGTGCTTTTTGATTGTTTCGATAATTTGGTTTCCGATGGTGTAAACTGGGTTCAAGGCTGTCATTGGCTCTTGAAAAATCATTGCTATTTCATTTCCGCGTATTTTAGTCATCTGTTTACTAGATTTTTTTAATAAATCCTCATCTTCAAGCGAAATCGTTCCTTCAATAATTCTTCCAGGCCTATTAACAAGCTGCATAATGGAGAGCGAAGTGATACTTTTCCCGCTGCCTGACTCTCCAACAATTGCTAACGTTTCTCCTTCGTTTATTGTGAAATCAACACCGTCTACTGCCCGAGCTACAAGGTTATCTTCTAAATAAAAATAGGTCTTTAATCCTGTTACCTCTAATAATGGATTCCCAGTCATTCACTTCACCTCTATGTATAATAGGTCTGTATCTTAATATTGTCGACTAGATAAATTATATAATAAATACGAATTTTTTCAATACTTATTTAAAAGAAAAATAAAAAAATTGCTTAAATACAATTTATTTAATTAGTGTTAAGGGGGTGAAATTGGTACCATTACCTTGCTACCATCGGTTAAACATGATATATAAATGAGGCTGGGACATAACGAAAGCGGCTGATTAAAAAAACGAACCATAAATCGCCAATTGTGTATACGCAAGTTTTAGCGTAGTCAAAATAGGTAGACTCCCTGTGGGAACAGCGCGATCTGAAGATCCCACAGGAAAGCGGTTTTTGCTTACGAGGAAGCTGAAGAGACCTGCGGAAAGCGAAGTATTTTGACATAGCGGTGATAAAATTTTTAAATGCAAATTAGCCGAACAATGATAAATGGATTATTCGGCTTTTCCTATATAGTATTTGCTTATGTCCCAGCCTCTTCATTTACTTGTATATATTTTAAGTAAGATCCATTGAATAACCCCGCCTATACTAAGCCCAATTGGTAAAAAAATTATTGGAAGCCACATCGGACCAATGAAGTAGCCAAATAGTTTTAACTTTGATGAGAAAATGAGTCCAATGGTTACAAAGTAGGCAGAAAACACAAGTGGGAGGTAGGAAAAGGCTTTTTCTCCTCCGCCTGCATCTTTGTACGCATCCCAAATAGCAAAAAAGTATAAGCACGGGTAAAACATTAACCATGAATAATTGGTTGCTTCAATGGCTTCTTCGATTTTAAGCTGAAAACTATAGATAATGATTTGATTAAAATTACCCATCACGTTAATAATAAACTCTAAGGTAATCAACAAAAATCCCTTCATATACTTATGATTCAACAATTGACCAAAGCCTGGTAACGCAATGCTCCACAGTAAAGCCTCCAACTTTTTGCTTTTCTTGCCTACGTTTGTTTCCATAGAGTATCCTATTTCGCCAAATCGTTGCGGTTTGCAGCCATGGGGGGTTGTTCTAGCCAACCATGACGGATAAGTATTTTCAGACCTTCGTTCGCATATTTTCCCACTTCGGCCATTAAACGAGAATACTGTAAACTTAAATCATGTCGGGGGCTTGTAGATATAGAAAAACCATATTGTCCAATACTGGAAGCAATTAGATTCGCAACGAAAGTTATCATTAAACGGTCCGAAAAAGGGGCGATTTTAATATCCGTTACTTCTGAAGTCATTAAAAGGGCACCATCTGATAAGAAGTCCTCATGCAATATAGAAGTAAACACTTCTAAATGTTTTCCTGATATATCTCTGCCTTTTTCAAAGAATCTCCTTACTTCTTTTGATTGAGCTACCTGACTAAATCCTGTAATGACAGCATGTCCCAAGGCATTGCGTTTTGAGTGGAACACTAAATTTGTAATTTCCATACCGAGTAAAGGTCTGCGTTCGCCAAACCACCCTGCAAGATAATTTTGGTCGCGAACAAACGCTACTTTTTCCTGTCGAGGTATGCGTGGAGAGCGAATATAAATTCCCTTCTCTTTCTCTAGTTCTTTTGCTTGTTTATTTAGCTTTATCGCTGCTTTCAGATTAATGGCGTAGTAATCACTGATTTCCTTATGGTCAGCAACTGAAAAAGCGAAGCTGTACATACTCATCATAAAAAAAGTCATATTGTATATATATTCCAGATAAAGGATGTCCGAGAATAATCGAGGAGCCTGTAAATGGACATCTTCTTCCGTAAAACCAAAAGGGATTTGAAAGCTTTCTTTTTGGAAAATGTCCTCCATATGAGAAAGATTTTTCTCGACAAGAGTTAACGTTTCTTTTAATAATTGTTGAATAGCATTGTCTTCCACATGCTGCAGAAAATATACAATCCCCCATTTTATAATCGTTTCACTTTGATACATATCCCATAATGGGGAAATATCAGAAGAAGTAAGAGCGACAGAATTGGTACGCTTCATGAAGTAAACTCCTTTCAAAATATCAGATGGTTTCACAATCATAGTTTAAGCAACAAAAAGAATCTTATACAGAAAGATGTGACAAGGATTGTATAAAACAAAGGGATATCGGGCAAAAGAAGAAAGACAATTTATTTTTGTCCAAAAAATAGTGTAACTTTAGCATGGAAAAGAAGATGAAGAAGCCATATGGAGCAATACGGAAACTGGCTAATGCAAGCACCTGGGACGATATGTGAAAGAAACGACTGCGTAAAGAGACCCTTCAATAAAAGGAGAGTTTCTTTAAAAGTAAGAAAGTATAAAATGAGGTACTTGTGGATAACGAAATAACCGAATAGCCACGTCTAGCGCATGAGCCCAGCAACGATGCGACTTTAGAAATGTGCCCTACGGTAAGTCATCATCGGTTCGTCACTAAGAGGAAGGCCAACTAAAAACGGGCTTGCCGCTCAGGCGCCGGCATCCCCCTGTTTTAGTGGCATGATTCCTAAATCTTTAGTTGATTCGTTCCATTCGCTACGTTGCTAAACGGGCGCTTGTGCCTTTGTTCCACTATAGGAAAGTATAAGATTTTTTTGGTTTATAGTATAAGAAAAACAAAGGCTTCCGCCATAAGACTTGGCGACAAGCCAATTTTTTCTAATCTTTTGTTAGCAAAACAAGGGTATAACTAAAGGCATCTGAACGAAATAACAGGATTGGACATTTGACTTGCAGTTGAACCTTCCATGCCATACGTGAACAATTCTTAGCATAGAAGTGAAGGTCTTATTATTAGTTACATGCGGGATAAACTTTGCTTTAGTAGGATGTGATTTGCTTGGCTCGGCGAGTAATAAAAAGAAAAAAACAAAAGAACAGAACGAGTGAAAATTTTAATACAAATTTAACGAAAACATTAAAAGAGAATATCGATAATATTAAAAAAATGCTAGATTCGCCAATGGATTTAGTTATTAGAGACCTTCGTTTAGCGAATCACAAATGTGCCATTGTCTACTTAGATGGATTATCAAATAGCATTCAAATTGAACAAAGCGTGTTGAAAAATTTGGGAGAAATTGAACGGAAGCAGGAATTACCAACTAATCTCGATAATCTAATAGCTCTTATTCATGAGGAACTAATCAGTATTTCTGGGGTTAAAAATGTAGCGACAATGGACGAGCTAATGCTTGAATTACTGTCTGGGAGTTCTGTGTTTTTACTTGATGGAGTCAATCGTGTTCTACTTTTAGATACAAAGAAGTGGGAAAGTCGTGCAATACAGGAGCCAGTATCTGAATCATTGATTCGTGGACCAAGGGATGGATTTGTGGAGAATTTAAGTACAAATATAATGTTAATTAGGCGACACATCCGTGACCCCAACTTACATTTTAAAGTACATGATGTTGGGAGAAGGTCAAAGAAAAAAATAGTTGTAGCATATATTGCTGGAATTATTCACCCACAAATATTAGACGAAGTTAACCGAAGGCTGGCGTCGATTGATACAGACGCCGCATTAGAATCAGGTTATATTGAACAATGGATAGAAGATAGCTTTTTGTCGCCAATTCCACAAATGGATAATAGTGAACGACCTGATAAAGCAGCAGCAGCCCTAACAAAGGGGAAATTTGTCATTATTTTGGATGGAAGCCCGTTTGTTCTAATTGCTCCGTCCACTATCGGAGGTGCTTTTCAATCACCAGAGGATTATTATGAACGGTGGTTAATTGGTACGTTAATTAGAGGACTTCGTTATTTTGCTGCGTTTATTACAATGTTTTTACCCGCTTTATACATTGCTTTAGTTTCATATCATCAGGGTATGATCCCTTCCCAGTTGGCTTTTTCAATAGCGGCTACGAGACAGGGAGTTCCGTTTCCAGCTTTTGTCGAAGCTGTACTAATGGCAATTACGATGGAATTATTACGTGAGGCAGGGGCCAGATTGCCAAAGACAATTGGTCAGACAATTGGAATAGTAGGTGGTTTGGTAATTGGTGAAGCTGCTGTGTCGGCAGGGGTAGTTAGTCCGATCATGGTTATCGTTGTTGCGTTAACTGCGGTAGCTTCATTTACGATTCCAATGTACAGTGTAGCTATTTCATTTCGACTCATTCGGTTTGGATTTATGGTAGCGGCTGCATTTTTAGGGTTATATGGGATTATCCTTGTCTATATTATGGTTAATATCCATATCGTTAACCTGAAAAGCTTTGGTATACCTTATTCAGCACCATATGCACCAACTTTCATAAAAGATTGGAAGGACCTGGTGCTACGTATGCCAATACCAATGTTGTCAAGCAGACCTGAGCATTTACAACCAAATGATAAAGTTTCAGGTTCGATGAGAGGAGATAAGAATGCGGGAGTTTGAGTATGCTGATGCAAAGATTAGTGATAAGGAATTAATGATTGCAATTCCTTCCATTACGGTTGGGGTAGGAATTTTAAACTTACCAAAAAAAATTGCGGAAACTACAGTTGGTTCAGATGGATGGGTCGGTATTCTTATTGCAGGTATCATTTTTACTGGTTTAGCTTGGGCTATTACAAAGCTCTGTTCGATGTATCCGCATCAACTATTTGTCGAATTTGCTGGATCATTGGTTACGAAACCAGTTGCTATTATCATTACAATTCTACTTTCTTTAAAGGGCATCTTGATTTCCGGATTTGTTCTTCGGACTATATCTGAAATTGCGAAAGAGTATTTATTCGATCGTACACCAATAGAAGTTATTGCATTAACCTTTATACTTGTGGTTATTTATGCGATTTCTGGGTCAAGAGTAGGCTTGTTTCGTTTAAATATGATGTTTTTTCCAATTATTGTATTTATTATATTTCTCGTTGGCATATTTTCCATCAATTGGTTTGATACAATTAATTATTTACCAGTATTTAAAACAGATCTGAAAGGGTATGTTTTGGCTACAAAGAGTAGTGCCTTTGCATTTACAGGTTTGTTTATGTTGTTATTTTATACAACATTAGTAAGAACACCAAAAAAAGCACCGAAATCAGCTTCGATTGGAATGTCCATGGTCCCTGTATTTTATATTATCATTTATTTAATGTGTATCGGTGTATTCGGTTTTACAGGGACGAGCAATTTGAACTATCCAATTATTGAGTTAGCCAAAGAAATTGAAATACCAGGAGGTTTTTTTGAACGATTTGACTCCATTTTTTTTGTTATTTGGATCATGGCTATTTTTAATACAGTAACAATGGCTTTCGATGCTTCTATTTATGCATTGGAAAGTGTCTTTAAGGTGAAGAAAAAATTGCTTATTTACATTCTTGCTCCAATTGTATTCCTTATCGGGATGTTGCCCCAAGATGTTTTATCGCTACAAAAGTTTGGGGATTTTGTTAGTATGTATGGTGTTTTTATAACAGGAAGCGTGACAATTGTTCTTTTGCTAATCAGTTACTTTAAAAAAAGACGTAAAGCTAAGCAGCGGTAATCGTGCAATTACAATTATAGCGAACAACATGCAGCTGCACGGTTCTTCATTTGATTTCCGATGCTAAAAAAGTGGATTTTTAAACGGGAGCAAAACACTGATGACAGGGGTGTTCAATATGAATGGCTGGCCTTCTTTTCTACCTAGTATAGAAACTTTTATATACACAGCTCTTGCGTTTATTATTCCATTGGTCATTTTTAAAATAAATCAAAAATTTCATAAATATGGTGATCCGCCATGGAAAAAAGAGGAGAAGGGTGAAAATGAACAAAATGGGAAATAGGCGCTTGGAAATTTACGTTTTGTAGTGTTACACTGATAGAAAATGAATAATGAGGTGTAGCAGTGAAAATTAGTGAGTATATAAACTATGATGCCACCGCCTTAGCTGAATTTATAAGAAAAGGGGAAACAACACCAAAAGAACTCCTAAAAGCTTCGTTAGAACAGCTTGAATCTATTAATCCCAGTCTAAATGCAGTCGTTTCCGAGCGCATGGATAAGGCCCTCAAAGAATTAGACAGGTATATAGAAGGAGACCGACCATTTAATGGTGTACCTGTTTTGCTGAAAAATACAGGGCAACAATTAATGGGGGAGCGAACAACTTCAGGCTCCAAATTATTGAAGGAACATGCTTCAACAGCAAAGCAAGATTCTCACTTTGTACGTGCTTTTCGCGATGCTGGCTTTCAATTTATTGGTCATACGAATACACCGGAATTTGGATTGAAAAACATTACAGAACCAGAAATAGACGGGGCGACACGAAATCCTTGGAATCTGGAATATTCACCAGGTGGATCGAGCGGTGGATCAGCAGCTGCTATTGCGGCTGGAATTGTACCGTTGGCAGGCGCTAGTGATGGTGGTGGCTCCATTCGCATCCCTGCTTCATTTACTGGGTTATTTGGTCTAAAGCCGACAAGAGGGAGAACACCAGTGGGACCAGGAGTTGGACGGCAATGGCATGGAGCGGCGATTGACTTTGTGTTATCTAAAACTGTACGTGATAGTGCAGCAATGCTAGACGTCTTACAGACAACTCAACCTGAAGCTGCATTTCAAGCCCCGCTCTATTTGGAAAGCTATCTAGAAACGATGTACCAAACACCGCATGAGCAACTACGTATTGCATATTCTGTCACCTCACCTGTTGGTACGCCTGTGTCCAATGATGCGAAGGAAGCAGTCTTGAAGACAGTGCGATGGCTGGAACGCCAAGGATGCTTTGTAGAAGAACGGGATCCTGACATCGATGGGAAAGAACTCATGCGAAATTATTATCTAATGAATAGTGGTGAAATTGCTACGTTAATGATGCAGTTGGAAAAAATGATCGGAAGAAAGGTTACCAGCGAAGATGTAGAAATCGAAACATGGTTGTTGCATTGTGCTGGTCAAACTGTATCAGCGGCTGAATTTTCTCACAGTCTAGCTTCTTGGGATGAAGCTGCTGAGAAAATGGCTCATTTTCATAAAGTATATGATTTCTATATTACGCCTGCTACTGCTTATGTAGCGCCAAAAGTTGGAGAATTAACTTGGAACGAAAAAGGAAAGAAGCGACTGATAGACCAGATGGAAGCAGCTAATGCAAAAGAACAACAAGAGGTCATTTATGATATGTTCCTTCCAAGTTTAACCTATACCCCGTTTACGCAACTAGCTAATTTAACTGGTCAGCCGGCAATGTCTTTACCACTTCACCTTACTTATGAACAACTGCCTTTAGGGGTGCAAGTCATGGCTAATAAAGGAGAAGAGCATCGTTTATTACAATTAGCTTATCAATTAGAACAATCAGATTTATGGCAAGGAATGCAGGGCAATCCATATTTTGATGCGCGTTAAATCTATCATTTTAACGTAGGGTTAATACTGTGTTGAAGTATGGAAGTAATCGTCTAACCTAAAGTTGTTGATTTTTTAGGGTAGTAACTGATTTTCTTATAAATCTATGGAGAAGCTTCACAGAATTATTTCTCCATAGGTTTAAATCTTATTTTCATTTTATAATTTTAGCTAGATTGAAAGCTTTCCACCTCGGTTTAACTCCTTAAAATTGTTTAATTTCAAATTAATTTTTTAAATCTTGCTAAAAATAACATTAGTGTTTTTTATTGTTTTTCTATTTTCAAGAAGGAATTAGACATATATAATAAAAAACAGTATGCGTTTGCAATGTAATTTTATTTTTCGAAATATTGTACTTTTGCTTACAAATGGAAGGAGAAAAAGTATGGGGAAGAAGAAAGGAATATTTCAACGTTCGTTGGACGGGGTTGAAGTAGTAGGGAATAAACTACCTCATCCCGTTACATTATTCGCAATATTAGCTCTATTGGTGCTGCTATTGTCGGCAGCCTTATCTCCGCTCGGAATTAGTGTTGAACACCCAGGTGAAGAAGGAGAAATGGTAGAGATAAAAAATCTACTAAATGGAGAAGGAATTAACTATATATTTTCTAGTATGACAGATAACTTCATTGGATTCGCACCACTTGGCGTGGTTTTATTAACCATGCTTGGGATTGGGATTGCTGAACGGGCAGGATTAATCAGTGCTATATTACGTGGCTTCGTATTAGCTGTTCCTAATCGATTTATTACGATCGGTCTGGTGTTTGCAGGTATTATGTCCAGTGTCGCTTCTGATGCTGGCTACGTAGTATTGCCACCACTTGGCGCATTATTGTTTGCTGCCGTTGGTCGTCACCCTTTAGCCGGTCTAGCGGCTGCGTTTGCAGGAGTGTCTGGAGGGTTTAGTGCGAACTTGGTACTATCAGGAACAGACGCATTGTTAGGGGAGCTTACTATTGCTGGTGCAGCCATTGTAGATCCGGCTTACGCAGAAGGCATGAGTATTGCGATGAACTGGTGGTTTATAGCTGCTTCCGTATTTTTGTTAACGATTATCGGAGCATGGGTAACTGAACGAATTGTAGAACCGAGGTTAGGAGAATACAAAGGGGAGTACCGAGAAAAAGTCGAAAAGCTGACGAGTCTTGAGAAAAAAGGTTTAGTTTGGGCTGTTGTTTCCATTGTTGTTTCACTTATTTTAGCGGCGCTGCTCGTTCTTCCAGAAGGAGCTCCAATGCGTGGAACAGGAGAGCGACCAATTATCGAGTCTCCATTTATGAGTTCCCTAGTACCTATTATTGCTATTCTGTTCTTTATTCCAGGACTTGTTTATGGAATTGTGACGAAAGCTGTTAAAAATGATAAAGATGTCGCTTATCAACTGTCCGATACAATGGCTTCAATGGGAATGTTTATTGTACTTGCATTTACGGCAGGTCAGTTTGTAGCTTATTTTAATGAGTCCAATATGGGATTAGTGTTAGGTGTTTACGGAGCAGACTTTTTACAAAATATTAATTTAACTGGGATCCCGTTAGTCCTTGTGTTTATCATTATTGCCGCATTTATTAACATATTCATAGGAAGCGCTTCAGCGAAATGGGCAATGATGGCTCCAATATTCGTTCCAATTATGATGCAGCTAGGCTATTCACCAGAATTAACGCAAATGGCTTATCGGATTGCCGACTCATCAACGAATATTATTTCTCCATTAATGACGTATTTTGCGATCATTATTGCCTTTGCACAAAAGTATGATAAGAAAATGGGAATTGGTACACTCGTTTCAACGATGATCCCTTATTCTATTTTCTTCTTAGTTGGTTGGACACTCATGCTTATAGTTTGGATGCTGTTTGGCGTTGAACTAGGGCCTGGCGCACCTATTTTATATGAATAATCAAGACAATGAAAGTGAACAAGCATGTGTGATACTTAAAATAACCTCGTTTCCTGATAAAAAGGGACGAGGTTATTTGTTAGGTAAAGAGGTAAGGAATTAATTGGATTTAAATGGAAATTCGCCGGAGTTTACAAGAAATTCGCCGAAGTTTACTGAGAAATCGCCGGAGTTCACAGATAGGTCGCTCGAAGTTCACAACTTTTTCGCCGAAGTTCACAATTTTCCCCCAAATCAGCAGCGTACCGTATGCCGAAAACGAGTACTCCTTTTTCAAGGAAAGGCAAGCTACGGAAGCGACCCATCAAACACTGAAAAGGAGTTCTTCCTATTTCAAGACCAAGGAAAGCTACGGAAGCGACGCACCGCACGCAGAAAAAGAGTACTTCTTTTTCAAGGAAAGGCAAGCTAAGAAAGCAGCGCATCGTACGTTGAGAAGAGTATTTTTTCTTCAAGGATGCTTGCCCTGCGTTCTTTGACTTTTGAATCTCTATTTCAAGGAGGAAAACTCTTACTTTATGGAGTTTTACTTGACTTTGTTATTTACGTTCCCACACCTCTGGATTAAGGAGATTTTTTGGTCTTTTTCCAGATAAGCCGGCAAGTAAATTTTCAGCAGCCAATTGTGACATCGCCAATTCTGTTTCATAAGTGGAAGATCCTATATGCGGTAATGTAACCACATTGTCCATACGAAGCAGTGGGTTTGAAGGATCAATTGGTTCTTGTTCATATACGTCTAATCCCGCTCCGGCAATTGTATTATTTTGTAATGCTGCTATTAAATCTTGTTCAACGACTGTTTTTCCGCGAGAAGCGTTGATGAAAAAAGCTGATTTCTTCATTAATTTAAATTCCCGTCTTCCAATCATGTATTCAGTCTCTTTCGTTAACGGGGTAATTAAACAAACAAAATCCGAGACAGCTAATAGCTCATCAAGACTTGCATAGGTCGCTTGAAACTTTTGTTCAACTTCAGGCTTTCTTGTTCTACTATGATATACAATGTCCATATGAAAACCAGCATGAGCACGTTGGGCAATAGCAGTCCCAATACGCCCCATACCAATAATTCCAAGTGTTTTATGATGTACATCTGTTCCGTAATAGGTACTATCTAAAGACTCTTCCCAGTTCCCGTCTTTAACAAACCGATCCAATTCAGGTAATCTTCTAGCCGTAGAAATTATCAATCCCATCACCATATCAGCAACGGTATCTGTTAAAACACCCGGCGTATTTGTCGCCATAATCTGACGTCGGCTCAGTTCTTCAATTGGTAAATTATTAAAACCTACTGACACGTTGCTAATAATTTTCAAACGCGGGGCACAGTTTAATAGTGTTTGGTTAACTGGCAGATCTAGACCAATAATTCCGTCAGCTTGTGATAGAAAATCAAGAAATGCCGGATCGGAATTGGTGTCGATATTTTTAAAAAAACGAACGTCGTGCTGCTCTTTTAGCTGTGTAAGAACGGGAGTTTCTACCCGTTGATAGGCAAGTATTTTCATAAGCTACAACCCCTATTCGTTAGTTTTTATAGTTACTGCAACGATAGCTATTTAACATCTTTAAGTCAAGCGCGTAGACGTAAGAGATTGCCCCAATAAAGAAGGAAGTTAGGGGAATTTCTAATCGATATATTTATAGAAAAAAGCTGTCTCCATGCAATCGGCAATAAGATCTCACCTTCCATGTTAACAAGTGGATCTTCAAGACTGGAAGAACCAACTTCAAGTTATAGTGCAAATTCTTCTTAACTAAACATCCATAGATATAAACGAACGCCTGTGCATTTAAAGTTCACCTTAATTGGTAGTTATTGTTTGTGTTTCCTTCAGTTTTCTATTTAAAAATAGTTGATAATCCTGCAAGCTTACAATATTTCGTATAAACTACTAGTATATGGTTATACTAAAAATAGATAAAAATTTAGATGTTAAGAATCCTCGCTATTTGATGTTGGGAGCATAACCAAAAGATAGATTCGTAGTCGATTTGACATGGAGCCTCAGCGGACAAGTTTTTCGAGCTAAGACGCCAAAGGGATATTTTTTCACGCATAGAAATGCTATCATCCCCGCCACTCTACGTAAAACCTCCTAAACTATCTTCTGCTTCCAATAAATAGCGGAGGGGCGGTTAATGAAGAAATCCTCTATCCCAATATGACTGGTAGTCTCAGGTCTTTCCCATGCTGGGAGGTTGAATCGAGATATAGATCTTGCTTTTAGTTTGCTTTCTCAACTATGGTGCTTAAGAACGCTTAAAACATTGGACCTGTAAAGCAAATTAGGTGGAGTAAAGAATCTTGAAACTATTAATATCTCTTTCTTTTGATTGTAATACTTTTTTAGTATAGTTAAATAAGGGAGAATGGTTAAAAAAATAACAACAAAACAAATATTAATATATATTTCTAACTCATATTAGAGAGGGGCTTATCATGGAAAACACAATGGCATATAATGTAAAAATTGAAAATGTATTACAAAATATAAATAAAGTAATGATCGGAAAAGAAGAGGCAGCTGTTTTAAGTCTTGTTGCTTTACTAGCGCAAGGGCATGTATTATTGGAAGACGTTCCTGGTGTGGGAAAGACAATGCTCGTGAAAACACTAGCTAAATCTTTAGATTGTGATTTTCGACGAATCCAATTTACGCCAGATTTATTACCTTCTGATGTAACAGGAGTATCGATATATAATCCAAAAACATTGGAGTTTGAATTCCGAGGTGGGCCAATTCTTGGTAACATTATTCTAGCAGATGAGATCAATCGCACATCCCCAAAAACCCAGTCCGCCCTATTAGAAGCAATGGAAGAGAACCACGTCACTGTTGACGGTAGAACAATTCCTCTAGCTCGCCCATTTTTTGTAATGGCTACACAAAATCCAATCGAATATGAAGGAACATATCCATTGCCGGAAGCTCAATTAGACCGATTTATTTTAAAGTTAAACATGGGATATCCAACGTTTGCAGAAGAGATGGAAATGCTTACCCGAACTTCCCATGATCATCCAATTGAGACCATTGAATCTGTGTTGACAAAAGAAGCGTTAGAACAGATTCAAGATGAAGTGAAGCAAGTGTACATGGATAAAAATGTGCAGCATTATATTATTGATTTAGTGACGAGTACGAGAAATCACCCTCAAGTTTATTTAGGTGTCAGCCCACGAGGGTCGATTGCTTTAATGAAAGCTGCAAAAGCATATGCTTATATTTCAGGACGTGACTACGTGTTGCCGGATGATGTAAAATATTTGGCTCCATATGTATTGGCGCATCGAGTTATTCTTCATTCAGAAGCAAAATACAGTGGAAAAACGGTAAATGATGTCATAGCGATGATTATCGAGCAAACTGAGATACCAATACGAAAGGAATTTATTTAATGAAATATCGCTTTCGTTTGTTAGTAAGCTGTTTATTTCTCGTTACTACTTTTCTGCTGCTATTCTCCTATGCTATGTTTCAGGGCGGGTTTGTTAGTTGGTTCTTGTTTTTTAGTTTTCTACCTATTTTAATATATGAAGTGGCTGTCTTGATATATCCAATAGGAAAGTGGAAGGTTGGTAGACATTTATCTCATTATATATCCAATGCTAGTGGGGCAATTACGGTGAAATTGGAGGTTAAACGGCGCTTTCCATTTCCGTTATATTATTGCATTTTAGAAGATATTATGCCAGATTCATTAAAAACAATAGATAATCAAGTAGAAAAATTTCAATATATGAATCAGCCAGAACGATTAGTTGTTAAACGGCAAATGAAGAAAATGCTACTCCCTGGCTTCAAGCGTACGTTTTCTTTTACGTATCGATTGGAACAAATTCCTCGAGGGGAACATCAATTTCAGACGGTACGAATACGGACAGGAGATTTTTTCGGGCTTGTAAAAAAGGAGCATTACTATGCTGTAAGTGACTTACTTGTTACTTATCCGAATGCACGTCCATGGTTATTGGAAGGACAAATCACCAATCGACAGGAAGGCAATTTGCTTACTGCATCCCTTCGTTTTACGAATGCAAATGTGGCAACAGGGATAAGGGAATATATGCCAGGGGATCGCTTTTCCTGGATTGACTGGAAGCAAACAGCTAGGAAAAATACCGTTATGACAAAAGAGTTTGAACAGGAAAAAGGCACGAATATGTTACTTGTGCTAGATGCTTGTAACTCACTGAATCCGATTATTTTTGAAGGCATGGTTGAAGTTACTTACTCGTTGCTTACCTATCTGAGGAAGCAATCTATTGAAACGGGATTACTAACTATCGGAAAAAGTGGCAGTTTTTATCCATCGACTTATGGTGTTTGGGAATTTGACCGAATGAAAGAACATTTAACGCAACTGCAGCCAAATAAGAAAGGTGTGTTTTCACTAGCTATCCAAAGCTATTGGAATAAGCTGGTGAATGGGGGCGTTCTTCTATTTGTTGTAGGAAATGTAGATAAACCGTTCGTAGAGATGATAAAAAAACTGCGTCAGAGAACGGAGCATATACATGTTTTACTTGTTCAACCGGAGGAACAGCAAAAAAAATCCGCTTCTCTCGTTCGACAATTGTCAGCTTTTGGGGTGGATATCTATGAAATGACTGAGCACGAGTTGATGAAAACGCCGTTAGAGGTGAAACGAATATGAATAAACCTAAACAGCATCCATCTATTTTTTATACGTTAATCCTTTATATTTGTGGATTTATTTTATTTCTGGAATGGTTCTATCCTTTACAGGAAATAACGGATACGACAAGTATAAGTATTTTTATGCTTTATGGTGTGCTCTGTTTTCTGCTTTCCTTTATACAAATCCGATGGTGGCTATCTTTTCTTTTGAAGGGATCTGCATTACTGTTCGTGTTAAATAGTTTGTTTTTTACTATCGGCTTTTTTAATCCATTGTGGTTCGGAGAGTTGATTCAGGATACTATCGTCAATGTACAAGCTTTATTCAACAGAGCATGGTATGAATTTACACCCTTATTTCGTAGCATGCTGTTTCTCATCTTAATCTGGTTAATGAGTTATTTGCTGCATTATTGGTTTGTTATAAGAAAACGCGTTTTTTTATTCATCTTATTGACAATCGCTTATTTAACCGTTTTGGATACATTTACCGTTTATGACGGCAGTACTGCGATTATCAGGATCTTTATCACTTCTTTTCTTGCCTTAGGAATAGCTCATTTTATGAGAGAAATGGACAGAGAGGCACTTCGTTTTACATTCGTGAAGAAATCTGCCATTTGGTTACTTCCATTAATAGCGGTTGTATTGTTTTCTTCAGCCGTCGGGTTAGCCGCACCGAAGTTTTCTCCCCAATGGCCAGACCCGGTGCCTTTCATTCAGAGTAGTGCTGAAAATGCTGGTTTCTCTAGAGAAGGAAATGGAGCGATTCAAAAAGTTGGCTATGGGGAAGATGATAGCAGATTGGGCGGTTCATTTGTCCAAGACTATACACCAGTATTTGAAGCTGAAGTAGAGGAAGAGCATTACTGGCGTGTGGAAACGAAGGATGTGTATACAGGAAAAGGCTGGGAAATGAGTCAGGACTCTAAATTTGTCGAACTAGCAAAAATCCCTCCGATGTTTCAGGAAGATGTCCATGTCGATAGGAAACAAGCAACGATCGCATTTCAAGGTGACGAAGCGTTAGATAAGCTCGTACATCCATACGGCTTCAACCATGTAGAGGCAAGTGAAGGGGAAGCTTATATTGATACGACATCAGAAGCTATTCAAGTCATGGATAGCAGCAATGAGCCCATTACATTACAAGATTACACGGTCGGTTATGAGTATCCTACTTTCCAAATTGAAGCTTTACGGGAAGCTTCAAGTACGGGGGAATCTTTAGAAGCATACACTCAGATTCCAGATTCGTTACCGGACCGAGTGGTCGAATTAGCTGAGGAAATAACTGCTAACGAGGAGACCCAGTATGATAAGACAAAAGCGATTGAAAGCTATTTTTCAAGTACTGACTTTACGTATCAGACAACAGATGTTCCAGTGCCCGAGGGCGATCAAGATTATGTAGACCAATTTTTGTTTGAATCCAAAGCAGGCTACTGTGATAACTTTTCTACTTCGATGGTCGTTATGCTGCGAGCATTGGATATTCCGGCAAGATGGGCAAAAGGCTTTACTGGTGGAGAATTGATCGACGCAGGCACGGGTGATGAAAAAAACACCTATGAAATAACAAACTCCAACGCGCACTCTTGGGTAGAAGTCTATTTTCCGGGTTCGGGTTGGGTTCCATTTGAACCAACGAAAGGATTTACCAATTTAACAGATTTTCAAACTGCACCTGTGGATGGAACAGCTACGCAACAGGATACTTTAAAGCAATCGGAACAGGAAACAGATAAAGACGAACAGCCTGCAGAAGCTTCGCCTGATAAGAAGAAGGAAGAGGAATCTGAAGTTGTACCAGCTGCTGAATCAAAATCAGGCACTACAACCAACGTTTGGATGTGGGGAATTATTGCAGCTATATTGTTGCTGCTGATTATCGCTATTATGGTTTATCGAAGTCGGTTACGTTTGCAGTCGAAATGGGTAGGCCGTAAATTTACAACCGATAATCATGTGAAAAATTACCAGGAAGCATACCACTTTCTAATGAAAGTATTGCAAAAGCAAGGTGAACCAAAGCAGCCAGGAGAGACATTACGTGAGTATGCGCTGAAAATTGATGAAAAGTATGAGACAACTGATATGCAGAAGCTTACGGAGCATTATGAACGGCTTATTTATAGAGATGACAACAAATCTATTCCTAAAACGGAAATGGCGCAATTATGGAAAAATTTAATTAAACGAATATTGACTTGACCATGATTCGTTCCGTTATGTAGAATAAGGACATAATGGAATGAAAATAATCATTTGCCGTTCGTATATCCTCGACAATATGGGTCGAAAGTATCTACCAGAGCACCGTAAATGCTTTGACTATGAAGGCAGAACATCCATATAGCTGGATGCTGCCTTTTTGCATTTTTGTCGACGCAAAAGGTGGTAATCCAGTTTTTCAATTTCTGGTTAATTAAAGCGAGTGATAAGGATCTTTCTGGAAATGGTCGAGTGGCTACTCGATACGAACGCATGATGTTGGAAGGAACAGAATATAGATAGGGGTAACGCAAATGAAGACAAATGAAATGATTTTAGTATTGGATTTTGGCAGCCAATATAATCAATTGATTACACGGCGGATTAGGGAATTTGGTGTGTATAGTGAATTGCACTCTCATAAGCTGTCAGCTCAAGAAATTAAGGAAATAAACCCAACAGGAATTATTCTTTCTGGTGGACCACATAGTGTATATGATGAAAATAGTTTTCGCTGCGATCCAGAAATTTTTGATTTAGGCATTCCCGTATTAGGAATTTGCTATGGTATGCAATTGATGGCATTGCATTATGGCGGAAAAGTGGAGAAAGCTAAAAATCGCGAGTATGGAAAAGCTGAAATCGACGTTCAAGGAGAACCGACGTTGTTTACAGGTACACCAAAACAACAAACAGTGTGGATGAGCCATGGTGATAAAGTCGTTCAAGCACCAAAAGCCTTCCAGGTTGATGCTACAAGTCCATCGACACCAATTGCTGCAATCAGTTATCAGGAAAAAGGACTATATGGTGTACAGTATCACCCTGAGGTACGTCATTCTGAGTACGGAAATGATGTATTAAAGCAGTTTGTATTTGCTGTTTGCGGGAGCAACGGCGATTGGACCATCGAGAATTTTATTGAAATGGAAGTAAAAAAGATCCAAGAAACAGTCGGCGATCGCAAAGTATTATGTGCATTGAGCGGTGGGGTGGATTCTTCCGTTGTTGCAGCATTAATTCATAAAGCGATTGGTGATCAGCTAACTTGTATTTTTGTTGACCATGGTTTGCTTCGTAAAAATGAAGCTGACGATGTGATGAAGGTATTTGCTGATGATTTCCATATGAACATTATTAAAGTGGATGCTAAAGATCGTTTTTTAACGAAATTAAAGGGCGTCGACGATCCAGAGAAAAAGCGTAAAATTATCGGTAATGAATTTATTTATGTGTTTGATGATGAAGCAGCTAAATTAAAAGACATTGATTTCCTTGCGCAAGGAACACTTTATACTGATATTATTGAAAGTGGTACAGAAACAGCACAAACGATTAAATCACATCATAATGTTGGTGGACTACCAGAAAATATGCAATTTGAATTAATCGAGCCGTTAAATACATTGTTTAAAGATGAAGTTCGTGAATTAGGAACTCAGCTAGGTATACCAGAACATATCGTCTGGCGTCAGCCATTCCCAGGTCCAGGACTAGCTATCCGTGTCTTAGGAGAAGTAACCGAAGAAAAATTAGAGATTGTTCGCGAATCTGATGCGATATTGCGTGAGGAAATTGCTAAGGCTGGTCTAGACCGTGATATTTGGCAATACTTCACTGTCCTTCCTAACATTCGAAGCGTTGGTGTTATGGGCGATGCCCGCACGTATGATTACACGATCGGTATCCGTGCAGTCACCTCGATTGATGGTATGACTTCCGACTGGGCACGTATCCCTTGGGATGTCATGGAGAAAATCTCGACCCGTCTCGTGAACGATGTAGCTCATATTAACCGGGTAGTGTATGATGTGACGAGTAAGCCGCCTGCGACCATTGAGTGGGAATAGTTGTTGGAGAGCTGAAACCCCTTTGTTTACAAGGGTTTCGGCTCTTTACTCTATTTTCATTGCATTGTTATTGCATTATTTGTTTTTAATCCTTTACGTAGGTAACGAGCAGTGAATTGATTCTTGGGTGAAGTATCTTCATTTTCTGTTGCTGTTTGGTAAGACATAATACCTTCTAATTTATGGGCTACTTCAAAGTTACTGTTTGGATACAAATGTCCGTAGGTGCCAAGTGTCGTTTCAATATCTTCATGCCCTAGGCGGTCTTTAATGATTAATGGGTTTTCGCCCATACTAATAAGCAAAGAAGCGTGAGAATGTCTTAAAGCATGTAATCTAATTCGATGAACCCCAGCTTTTTTTGAAAAACGTGTAATGGCATTCGCTAACGTATGCTTTTGTGTGGGGATACCATTATAGCTCATTACAAAATTGGTTTGAACGACAGATTGCTGCGCGTCCTTCCATTCGCGGAGTAACGTTAATGTATCTCCATCTAATGCAATATGACGAACACTAGCCTTTGTTTTTGGTTCTACAAAAGAATAGTTATCCAAATTCTTATAGTAAAGTGTTTTATCGATAGATAACAGACCTTTGTCAAAGTCAATATCTTCCCATTGAATCGCAGTGGCTTCTCCAATTCGCATGCCTGTCATAAATAAAAACCACAATGAAATAAATAAAAAATGTTGATAATAATCTTCTTTATAGAAAAGAGAGATGACTTTTTCAAATTCTTCTTTTGTCCAAAAGTCTATTTTTGTCTTTGTTTTCTTCACATTACCTACAATTTTTGATGGATTATTTTCAGCTAATCCTAAAACAACAGCTCGATCCATTGCCATAGAAAACAACCCTTGAACATTTCTAATATAAGAAGAACGATACTTCTTTTTAGATAACGCTAATTGCCATTTTTGAACATGAATCGGGGTAATTTCTGTTGTGATTAAGTTATTAAAAAAAGTGAAATGCTTTCTTACAGTCGGTAATCGATTATCGTACGTTCTTCCTTTTACTTGTGTTTTATACCAAGGTAAGAAAATATCTTCAATAAAATGTTGGAATAAAACGTCATCTTGCTTTTCTTCTAATGCGTCTGACTTTGTAAGAAGTAACCTCGAATATTCTTCCCTTGCTTCTTTTTTAGTCTTAAAACCACTGCGGTATTTCTGAATTTGCTTGCCAGTGATGGGGTGATATCCTAAATTTGCCCTAAAATAATAAGTTCCGTTCTTTGCCTTTTTGACGATATCTTTAGTCATGATTTCACTCCTTACGCAATTAGTGCAAGAAGTACAAATCACACATCTAAAGTTATCCCTAATACTTCCTCTACAGCTTCTTTAGGAACACGATCTAACTTTTTAGATTGATAATACGTATGCCCTTTTGAAATCATTAGTTTTTTACATTCTCTAATGATATCAGCTGAAAAAGAGGGACCATAACCTAGCGCTATCAAGTCTTTTTTAGTGACTGTGACCATATGAACTCCTTTCCATAGACTAGGATATGCTATTTGATATCTGTCTATTATTATATCGCGTCTGTAAAACAATTTCTAATACGTTGCGTGAATTTGGTTCTTGCACTAAAAATAAAAAGTTCTATTTTCATAACTTGATGATTAGCCTTCTTCTCAAACTAAAATAAAATATAAAAACCAGACGGCTGTTGGTACAGCTCCACGGGAATTTCACCCCTGCAAGTATTTCTTCCAGCCCTACTCATAGCTTACGACGCTTTGAACGCTCGAACCATGACGGTAGGGGAATATCATTATCCTAACTGGTGGGTTATCGCCAGCAATCCACCACGATTGCATTAGACTCATAGATTATCGCTCGTTCCTAACGAAAGTCATGGCGTATGAATCAGGTGGCTCATCATCAGTAGAACGTATCTGATTTTTTGTGTATACTGCACGGTGTTATCATCCGTGCTTTCTTTGTCAAAGAACAAACATATGATTAATGAAAGGGAAAACCTAACCATTATTTCACAAAATCTTGAAAACTAGCACGGACTGCATAAGCTTCGATCGTAAGCGATCACGTGTATCTTCATCGACACCCCAAAAAGTGTTTCCATATTCATCACGAAGCTTACGCATGGACAAACTTGTTATATAGCTTCCATAATGCAAAACAACTACTTTCATTGCTTCTGGTTCACCCTTATTTGCAGCTAAAATAATTGGATACGGCAATAAGCCACGCTCGTTGTTCTTAGTGTTAGCATCAATCATCCCAGTCATCTGCATGTTCCTCCAAAAATCGCTTTAACCTTTTAAAAGAGCTTGTCCGCCTATACTGAACGGTACTACGTGGAATATCGAGTAGTTCAGCTATTTCTACATCTGATTTGTCAAAAAAGTAGTATAGTAGGACGGTGGTTCGCTTCTCATCTGGCAAGGTATGCATCGCTTTGGCAAGAAGTTTAGGAGTAATTCTCTTTCCTGCTACTTGAAAACCTTGTGTCTCCTCACCCTCATAATGCTGATCTAGGGTATAGAGTTGATTTTCTTCCTGTGGCATGAGATCAGAAAATGTCATCTCCTTTGCTTGTTGTTGTTGCTTTTCGTTGTAAATATTAATTGCTTCATTCTTCAATACACGTTTACAAAAGGCATTAAATGCACAGCGAACTTGCCATTCGGTACGATTTGGTTCTATCATGCAATTCCTCTCCCTTCGCAACTGCAAAGGTGGGTGATGATTTCCCCTTTCATAACCTTCAACAAGATTTTTTATGAAATGCCAAAAATATCAGGAATAATTTTTTAAAAACGAATAAACCGCAAAAAAACCAACTGAACTTAAGCCAGTTGGGCATGAAAATATATTTAATTGTATTAAATCAGGGTGAAAATAAATAAACATGGCGATATCCTCCTTTATACCGTCACGTTCTTAAAAAGAGAAAACTTAATACACCTCTCGAAACCCTCTTTTTAAAAAGTAAAACAGCAGTTTTGAATTTTATTATTTTCAAAACCGCCATTTGTAGTTAGCTATATATCTTAACAAACAACGGTTTTTTATGTTGAATTAAAGGGTAATAGGAAAATAGTGTGGCATTCGAAATTCTAAAATACTTTCCGTTCTTCCACAATCGCTCGTTTGTTGAATAAGCATACTTAACTAATTTTACTAATAATTATTTTTCTATACATTCCATTCATCATTATGGGTTTATCTTCTTCTATCTTTAAATTTTTATTATGCCTGAGGTACAACTCTTCAAAATTCAATCCAATATCTGTTCCTAAAAATTTAATAAATGGTCTAAGCATTTTTTTGGATAACGAAAGTCTATTACTTTTAGGAGTAAATTTATCAAAAATAATTATTTTGCCACTTTGATTCAAAACCCTCATCATTTCTTGAAAACACTTATCTGCATCTGGTACTACCGAAAGGATTAAACTTCCAACTACATAGTCGAACGATTTATTGTTAAATGTCATATTTTGAGCATCCATTTCCAGAAAATTAATAGGTGTACTTTTAAATTTCGCTCTGGCCTTTTTAAGCATATCAGGTGAAAAATCAATTGCTGTTATATCTAAAGTAGAGTGATTTACTAACTCTATATCAGCACCTGTTCCTACACCAACAAAAAGTACCTTTTGATTGCTATAAAAAGGCATATCCTGAAATATTTGCCCTCGTGCATTTAAAAATACACCTGAATTAAAAATCTTGTCATAAATTGGAGTCCAAATTTTATATATTACTCGATTCCAAGAATTGTTCATCATTCCCTCCCCAAATGATTGAATATAACTTATCTATTATTAAATATCCCTTCTTTTTCGGACAAGAAGGGATGACCTTTTAATTCAATAAAGTAATTTATTAAGCATTTATTCTTTCACTCTCATTAGTCGTAAACCGTTTAGCGCTACTATTATGGTTGCTCCCATATCTGAAAGGATGGCAATCCAGAGCGTTAACCATCCTGGGATAACCAATAGTAAGGCAATAAATTTAATAGCAATGGCAAAAGTAATATTAGCTTTGATAATATTGAGGGCTTTCCGGCTGAGTTTTACAGTGAATGGAAGTTTTCTTAAATCGTCTCCCATTAGAGCGACGTCTGCCGTTTCTAGAGCTGTGTCTGTACCAGCTCCACCCATTGCAATACCAACTGTTGAGGCCGCCAATGCAGGTGCATCATTAACACCATCTCCAACCATAGCAACATTGCCATATTCGGATCTTAACTGTTTAATAAAGTCTAACTTGTCCTGCGGCATTAAGTCAGCTTGAATATCTGATACCCCGACATGACCGCCTATTGCATTAGCAGTACCTTTGTTATCACCTGTTAGCATAATTGTTTTTCTGATTCCAAGTTGATGTAACTTATGAATAATTTCCTTACTTGATTCACGAACTTCATCAGCAACTGCAATAACTCCAAGTATTTCTTTTTCTGTTCCAATAATCATGGCTGTTTTACCTTGATTTTGAAGAACAGTGACATTTTGCTCTAAGCCTTTATCGAAATCTGCTGTCAATAATTCCTTAAAAAGTTTCGGACTACCGATATAATAAGTCACTCCGTTTACAATCCCTTTGATACCCTTACCTGTAATAGAAGAGAAATTCTCTACAAGTACATCAGAATATGAAATGTTTTCCTCTTCTGCCTTTTTCATGATTGCTGAAGCAAGAGGATGCTGGGAACGAAACTCTAATGCAGTAATGATCGCCAATAGTTCTCTTTTATTCATGTGATTATTTAATACATTAAAATCAGTTACAACTGGAACACCTTTAGTTAATGTCCCTGTTTTATCGAATGCTATTGCCTTTAAGGCACCCATTTCTTCTAAATACACTCCACCTTTTACAAGAACACCTTTTTTCGCAGCATTCCCAATTGCTGAAACAATAGAGATTGGAGTCGATATGACCAACGCACAAGGACAGCCAACAACAAGAACGGCTAACCCTTGATAAATCCATGTTTCCCAACTGCCACCTAAGAGTAAAGGAGGGACTATAACAACTAATGCTGCAATGATCATAATAATCGGTGTGTAATATTTCGCGAATTTATCGACAAATGCTTGCGATGGAGCACGTTCTCCTTGTGCCTCCTCTACAAGATGAATAATTTTAGAAATTGTGGTATCTTCTACAAGTTTCGTTATTTTTACTTCAAGTAATCCTTCTTCATTTAAAGTACCTGCAAATACGTCATCGTCTACCGTTTTTTCAACGGGGACTGATTCACCTGTAATAGCTGCTTGATTGACGGCAGAGTAGCCATTTACGACTACACCATCCATTGCGATTTTTTGACCAGGTTTTACAATCATGATATCTCCAACAGCAATATCATCGACATGGACCATAATTTCTTGCCCATTACGTGTAACGAGTGCTTCCTTAGGAGCGATATCCATTAGGGAACGAATAGAATTTCTTGCTCTATCCATGGAGAATCGTTCAAGCTCTTCACTTATAGCAAAGAGAATAACAACAACAGCAACTTCTCCCCATTCACCAATAATGGCACCACCTATAACAGCTACTGTCATAAGGGTTTTCATGTCAAATTCAAAGCGTAATAAGTTTTGCAAACCTACTTTAAAAAGCGACAATCCGCCTACTAACATTGATGCTAAAAATAATAGGGTTGTAAGAAGATTTTCTTCTCCATTTACAAAGTAGGAGAGATAACCGAAAACAAGGAACGAAGTCGAATAAAGCAGTGTACCATACTTTTTATAAAATGGAACTTTTTCTTTTTTCGTATCTTCCGTTACCTCTTGCGAAACATGACGGGCAGTTTTTTCAGGAGTCACTTTAAGGTTCTCGAATGCCCCAGCTTTTTCTAGTTCTTCAATCGTTGCATCACCGGAAATCAATATCTTAGATGCACCAAAATTTACTTTTGCGTCCTGAACTCTCGAAAGTTTTTTCACATTTTTTTCAAACTTACCTGCACAATTTGCACAGGTAAATCCTTGAACACGATATGTTTTCATTTCTCGTTCAGATAATTTAGCTTGTCGATCAGACATTTAATTTCACCTCTTTCATGTGCGTTAATCCGATGACAAAGAGCTGTTTAACATGCTCATCATCAAGCGAATAAAATGCTAATTTCCCTTCTTTTCTAAATTTTACAACTCCTTGCTTATGGAGTGTGCGTAAGTGGTGGGAAGCATTTGCAACCGTGACACCAATAATACTTGCTATATCACAAACACATAACTCTTCACCTTTATACAAAGCAAAGGTAATTTTTGCCCTGTTTTCATCAGCAATAGCTTTAAATAATTGGGCAACACTAGAAATGTCTTCTTTCTCTATTTCTCCTTGTATTCGATTAACTTTTTCTTCGTCATAACAATAAATCTCACATGTGTCTTTCTTATTCATTTTCTCATTCCACTCCCATTCAAATACTTACTTGAATATATTATAACCTTTTCCCGATATTATTCAAGTAATTGCTTGAATGAAGATAAAAAAGAATTGGATTCTCCCAATTCCCAATGCCTGATTTTTATTCAATTGTCTCGTTTTTTGAAAAACAATTACATTTTTAAGGTTAGTTTAACATGCACTAATCGGCCATAATTCGACACGATTATTCGAATGCACGAATTAAAGATTGAAGAAGTACGCTCAAAAAATCAAATCCCTTATATCTTTGATACTGTATTTAAAATTACTATTTTGTCCAGTGTGATAAAAGCAAAGTTTGATTTATTTTGAAGCTACAGGTACTTTTTAATTACCTGTAGCATATGGATGCATAAAGACTGAATTAAAAACATTTACCCTAATATTTTTAAAATTCATTTAGATAAAATTAGAGGTCAACCTAGTCAAGTTAACCTCTTATAAACTGCATTACTAACAACAACTATTGTTATTTTGAAAGACAAGTCCTCCGTCTTCTTCTGTTCCCTCAAAATCCAATGTAATATTCTCAGTAGCATCCACTACTCTTTTATCGACACTTACATTTATTCCGTTGATGATTTCAACTTTATCATCTTCTTGCTGTTCCGATAAAGTTACTCCAAAATTTGGTCCGCAACAACCTATACCTTCGAAAGTAAAACGTAAATTAATCTCACCATTTTCCTTCATCATTTTTTCAATATACGATTTTGCTTGATCTGTAATAATCATTTATAAACCTCCGCCGTATTGATAGTTAATTCTTTTATTGCCTCATATCCAACAGGATTTTTAATTTTCCAAGGGATAATTACGTAATTGTTGTTTGAGTGTTTCTCTACCTCTTTTATCCAATCTATTTCAGAAACTGATCGTCCATGTAATATAGGATCAACTGTATGAGTTGCATATAAGCTTTGATTAATTACCCACCATTTAGGGGTTATATTTGCTCGATTTAAATCATCTTGCAAACGTCCCGCTTCATGTACTGGTGTTGCTTCAGCCAGAGTCACAATAACAACCGTCGTTTCTTTTGGGTTCCTTAATCGTGGCAGTAATTGTTGAACCGATAAAGGTACCTCCCCTGTAGATCTTTCCATTTCTTTATGATAAGCCTGGGTAGAATCTAATAATAAAAGTGTATGCCCTGTCGGTGCGGTATCAATCACAATAATTTCGTCATTTGCCTTTTCAACGATATTAGCAAATGCACGAAACACTGCAATTTCCTCTGTACAAGGTGAACGAAGATCTTCTTCTAAATAAGCGATTCCCTCTTCATCTAATTCATGTTTGGATGCTTCGATAACCTCTTGTTGATACTTTTCTACTTCCGCTTTAGGATCAATCCGGCTAACGGTGATATTTCCAGTTTGGTGATTCAGCACTTCATCAATATGCGCTGCTGGATCTGTTGTCGTTAAATGAACTTTTTCTCCTTTTTCAGACAATCCTATGGCGATGGCTGCTGCTACTGTTGTTTTTCCAACGCCACCTTTCCCCATTGTAAAAATAATTCGCTGTTTACTCTTTTGGATATCATCAATTAATTTTTGTAAATGGGGTGTTTCTATATCGACAAACGATTCTTTATTTTGGTCAGTCGGGAACGTTTCATCAAAAAGACGTCGCATATTTTCAATTCCAGCGATATTAAATGGTGCCAACTGAATTTCATAAGTTGGAATATTTTTTAATTCGTCTGGCATTGATGTAAGAGCCTGTTGTTGACGTTGATAAAACGCAGTAGATGTTTCGTCTTCTTTGACATAATTTTTCATTACACCATTAACAAGTAATGTTTGATTATTAATACCGATTTCCCCAAGTTCTTTTGAGGCTTTTGTTACCTCTAATAATGGCGAAACCTCAGGACGTGTAACTAACATTAACGTTGTCTGTTTAGGATCTGAAAGCGATTGAACAGCTGCATTGTACAGTTCTTTTTTAGCTTCTAAACCTGCTAAAGGCCCTAAACAAGATGCTCCATGAGTGTTTTCATCTAAAAAGCCACTCCAAGCAGTGGGCAATTGTAATAAACGAAGCGTGTGCCCAGTTGGTGCGGTATCAAAAATAACATGATCGTAAGTTTGACGAATTCCTTCATCTGTTAATAGAGAAGAAAACTCATCAAAAGCAGAAATTTCTACCGTACAGGCACCTGAAAGCTGTTCCTCCATTTGATTAATAACAGCTTCAGGCAGTTTATCACGATAAGGCCCGACCACATTATCTTTGTATTCTTTTGCAGATATTTCTGGATCAATGTTAGCAACAGAAAGATTTTCAATAGAAGGAATTGGCGTTGGTTTATTCGTTAACTCTACATCAAACACGTCTTGTAAATTTGATGCTGGATCTGTGCTAACAAGTAATACCTTCTTTCCTTCTTCAGCCAAAGATACAGCAGTAGCACAAGCTGTAGATGTCTTACCAACTCCTCCTTTACCAGTAAAAAATAAAAATGGGGTTAGCTTAAATTTATTCGGATGAAAAAGCGTATGCATGGTTTATTCCTTCTTTCCTTTTTATAATTGAATTCGGGGCTTTGCAGCAAGTGTTTCTTTAGTTAATCCTGTTAACTCCTGTAATTCTTCATTTGTTAAGAACTCTTTTACTTTTTTAATTTCCCCATCTACAACTGTGACTGGAAGAACATCTGGACCTTTCTCCTTTAAAAGCTGACTAATAACGGTAGATTCAGCAAAAGCATGTGGTTCATTTGCTAAATTATATCTCGTGATATCATATCCTTTCGCTTTCAAGTTTTCCGTAACAGCGGCCATACGTATTAACTCGGGATCTACACTTGGTCCACAGACACCAGTGGAACAACACATCGCAGGATCAAAAATCTCAATTTTTTTCATTGTAATAAGCACTCCCTTTATTTTTTAAAAAACTCACATAAACAGTTGCTTATATAAGCGTTTGATTATATACTATTCCTGTAGATTGTTTTTGTCAATTAACTTTAATGGCATTAATCAATTTGTCATATTTGTAGACATTAGCATTTAGTTATGTAAAAGGTGGTGAATTTCATGTTAACTTATTCGAATGCTGAGCAAATTTTAAAAGCAATTGGGGAAGAAACTAGATTAAAAATCATTTCCTATTTGACGATTGATTCTTTCTGTGTTTGTGAATTGGTTGAACTTCTTCAAATGAGTCAGCCATCCATCAGTCAGCATTTAAGGAGATTAAGACAGGTGGAAATTATTTTGGAAGAAAGAAGAGGAAAATGGATTTTCTATTCTTTAAATAAAGAGCATGAACTATATACATTAGTTCTTCATTTGACTAGCATGCTACCTTCAAAGAAGGCGAATATTCAATCATTTGTTGTTGAAGGAAAAAGAGTCCTTTGCGACTAATCGGCAATGAAGTAGAGAGGAGCTTTACTTTGATTTTTTGGGCTGTTTTAATATTTTTAGTAACACTCATTTTAGTAATTTGGCAACCGAAAGGGCTGTCGATTGGATGGTCTGCAATAGGTGGAGCTATTCTTGCTTTAATGGTAGGAGTAGTTGGGTTTAGTGATGTAATTGCAGTAACAGAAATTGTCTGGAACGCAACATTGGCTTTTGTCGCTATCATTCTTATTTCCTTAATACTTGATGAAATAGGATTGTTTGAATGGGCAGCACTTCATATGGCTAGAATAGCAAAAGGCAATGGAATAAAAATGTTTGTCTATATAAGTATTTTAGGTGCAATTGTGGCTGCCTTATTTGCAAATGATGGTGCGGCATTAATACTTACACCAATTGTACTCGCAATGGTTCGTAATTTAAATTTCAATGAAAAAATGATCTTTCCATTTATTATGGCTAGTGGATTTATTGCAGACACAACTTCCTTACCCTTTATAGTAAGTAACTTGGTTAATATCGTTTCAGCCGACTTCTTCGGTATTGGTTTTGTGGAGTATGCATCTAGAATGATTATTCCAAACTTCTTTTCTCTGGGTGCAACGATCACTGTATTATTAATATACTTTCGAAAAAGTATTCCGAGATCGTATGATGTATCTAAATTAAGTGAACCTAAAGATGCCATAAGGGATCACAAAATGTTTCGTTTATCATGGTATGTTCTTGGATTATTGGTTGTTGGTTACTTTGTAAGTGAGTTCATTAATCTTCCTGTTTCTATTGTTGCAGGTGTTATAGCGATATTCTTTATCCTTATGGCAAAAAATAGTAAAGCAGTGGATACAAAAACAGTTATTAAAGGAGCACCATGGGCTATCGTATTTTTCTCAATCGGAATGTATGTGGTAGTATATGGATTGGGAAATGCAGGACTTACAGATGCATTGGCTACCGTTATTCAAGCGACAGCAGAACAGGGCCTATTCATCGCTACAATAGCAATGGGCTTTATCGCTGCTTTCTTATCATCCATTATGAACAATATGCCAACGGTTATGATTGATGCCTTGGCTATTGCCGAAACTGATACTTCGGGTGTAATTCGAGAAGCACTTATTTATGCTAATGTGGTTGGATCTGATTTAGGACCAAAAATAACTCCAATCGGTTCTCTTGCAACTTTGGTATGGCTCCATGTTTTATCTCAAAAAGGAGTAAAGATTTCATGGGGAACTTATTTTAAAACGGGAATCGTTATAACAATTCCTATCCTATTCATTACACTATTAGGCCTTTATTTAACACTTACTATATTTTAAAAGGGGAATCATCATGTCGAAAAAAACACTTTACTTTCTATGCACAGGAAATTCTTGTAGAAGTCAAATCGCAGAAGGATTTGGGAAGAAATATCTAAGTGATAAATATGATGTTTATTCAGCAGGGATTGAAGCACACGGATTAAACCCTAATGCTGTAAAAGCAATGAAAGAAGTAGATGTTGATATATCTACTCAAACTTCTGATATTATTGATAAAGAAATTCTAAACAACGCAGATCTTGTGATTACTTTATGTGGTGATGCAAAAGATAGTTGTCCAATGACACCACCACATGTTACAAGAAGGCATTGGGGATTCGATGATCCTGCAAAAGCAGAAGGTACAGAAGACGAAAAATGGGCTGTTTTTCAGAGAGTAAGAGATGAGATTGAACAAAGAATCAAAATGTTTGCAGAAGAAGGTGAATAGGAAAATACACCGAGGGACTGAATAAGTCCTTCGGTGTTTTATTATTTAACAATCGTTCTGTTTTTAAGCAATAATAACATCTGAGTGATCATTGCTAGGATGGGTAACTCCAATAACGGTCCTATAACTAAAGTTAAAGCAATTAAAGGTTCTTCTGGAAAAGCTGTCATGGCAATAGCCAAAGCGATAGGAGAATTTCTTGCTAGGGTAGTCATACTAAAACTTACCTTATCTTGATAATTGAACTTCATAAGACCGCCAACCTTTTGACTAATAACAAAGTTTATTATAAAGAATAAAAGAATGGGGACAGTTATGATCTATAGTAACGCTAAATTGTCAATAAGTATTTGTCCTTGCGCAGCAAACATAGCTACAATTGCAAGGCTTAGAAAGATTATTGGTAACGCTCCTATATATGAATATAACTTTTCTTTAAATTGACGATTCCTTTGTAAAAGATATTTTGTTAGAAAAGATAATCCTAATGGAATAAGTAAAACAATTAGAACACTTTCTATAAGATCTGAGAGGTGAATAACACCTGTTGTTCCACCAAAAACAAGAAGATAAATTGGTAGCAACACAATTTGTAATACAAGATTTAAAGGTAAAATAGCAGCCGATAAAGCGACATTTCCTTTTGCTATTCCTGTAAAAATTAAATACCAATCTGTACATGGGGTAACCATTAACATAATAAACCCGATCCATAATGCAGGGTGACCTGACAAAAAAAGAATTGCCAGTATACATGCTAATATAGGAGTCCAAACAAAATTCATAATGATTGTCCAAGAAGTAAACCGCAAGTTTTTAAAGGATGATTTTATATCTGCGATAGGAATTTGTAAAAAAATAATATAAAGCATGATGACCAATAGTGGTACAATAAAAAACTCAGCACTTCCTCTAACTGTTTCAAATTGTCCTATGCCAATTCCCACTATTACTGAAATAAATATGATGAATGAATATAACTTTTCAATTAAACTCATAATCTTTTTTTCACGTCCTGTTTGAATTAATACTACAGTATTGATTTTATCATATAGCATAATCTTAGTTTCTTCTTGAGATAATACCAACTATTGAACATGATATAAATAAGTATTATACTTGACCCTGTACTATAGTACAGGGTTTATACTTCTTTTATGGGGTGATACCGTGAGTTATCGTATTAGTGAATTTGCAAATAAATGTGATGTAAATAAAGAAACCATTAGATATTACGAACGAAAAGGTTTAATACAAGAACCCGCTCGAACAAAATCTGGATATCGAATATATTCAGAAGATGCTGTTAACCGAGTTGGGTTTATCAAACGAATGCAAGAACTTGGATTTTCATTAAATGAAATTCATAAACTACTTGGGGTTGTAGATAAAGATGAAGCCCGATGTGCAGATTTGTTTGAATTTGTTTCAAAAAAAGCAAAAGAAGTTCAACAGCAAATTAAGGATCTAAAACAGATTGAACATATGTTGAAAGATTTAAAAGAACGTTGCCCAAATCAAAAGGAACTACATGAATGCCCGATTATTGAAACTTTAATCGATAAGTAAATCTATTTTAATACGATGGAGGATTGAACATGAAAAAATTTCGGATTACCATTCAGGGAATGACGTGTACAAGTTGTGAAGAGCATGTAAAACTAGCACTTGAAAATGTAGGAGCAAAAAACATTGAAGTAAGTTTTCGATGGGACGAAGCTGTATTTGACCTTCCCTATAATATTGCAATTGAACAAGCAAAAAGAGCCATTATTGACACAAAATATCAACTTGGAATAATAGAGGAAGTGTCACTACAAGAAAAAGTAGTTTCAAGTGATGAGGAAGATTATGATTTCATTATCATTGGTTCTGGTGCTGCTGCCTTTTCAGCCGCAATTAAAGCAGTAGAGTACGGTGCGAAAGTTGCGATGATTGAGCGCGGAATCGTTGGAGGAACATGTGTAAATATCGGTTGTGTTCCATCAAAAACACTTCTTCGAGCTGGAGAGGTTAATGATTTAGTAAAAATCAACCCATTTACAGGGTTGTCGACATCTGCTGGAGAAGTGGATTTAGCTTCTTTGGTTAACCAAAAAAATGAGTTAATAAATGAACTGCGAAATCAAAAATATATTAATTTAATTGATGAATATGGATTTGAATTAATTGAGGGTGAAGCGAGATTTATTGATGAACATACAGTTACAGTAAATGGTAAAGAACTGTCTGCTAAACGCTTTTTAATTGCCACAGGCGCTTCTCCATCTATACCATCAATTCAGGGACTAAAAGCAGTGGATTACTTAACAAGTACAACGTTACTTAACTTAACGAAAGTACCGAAACGTTTAACTGTTATTGGTTCAGGATATATTGGATTGGAACTTGGTCAACTCTTCCATAACATAGGTTCAGAAGTTACAATAATGCAAAGAAGTGATCGTCTATTAAATGAACATGAACCAGAGATTTCAGAAATGGTGGAAAAGGCATTAACTGAACAAGGTATAAATCTTGTTAAAGGTGCAACATTTGAACGTGTGGAACAGCAAGGAGAGTTGAAAAGAGTTCATGTGACGGTAAATGGAAAACAAAGGATTATTGAAGGAGAACAAATTCTTGTTGCTACAGGTAGAAAGCCAATTACTGATTCATTAAATTTAAGTGTAGCAGGTGTTGAAGTTGGGTCTCAGAAAGAAATTATTATTAATGAATACGCCCAAACAAGTAATGAACGAATTTACGCGGCAGGGGACGTAACATTAGGATCACAATTTGTATATGTGGCAGCTTATGAAGGTGGGGTTGTTGCAGATAATGCAATTGGTAAGTTAAATCGAAAGATAAATTTATCCGTTGTTCCAGCTGTGACATTCACGAATCCTTCAATTGCAACAGTGGGATTAACTGAAGAACAAGCCAAAGAAAAAGGATATGAAGTCAAAACCTCTGTATTGCCTTTAGATGAAGTTCCAAGAGCAATTGTTAATCGGGAAACCACGGGTGTATTTAAATTAGTGGCAGATGCTAGCACATTGAAGGTACTAGGAGTTCATGTGGTTTCAGAAAATGCAGGAGATGTGATTTATGCAGCGACACTGGCAGTTAAATTTGGACTTACCGTTGAGGATTTAAAGGAAAGCCTTGCACCTTATTTAACAATGGCAGAAGGATTAAAGTTGGCTGCTCTAACGTTTGATAAAGATGTATCGAAATTATCTTGTTGTGCAGGATAAAGGTTTAACGGAGTAAAAAAAAGCCAATAATGTTCCTAACAATATTTGGTGCGAAGGATATAATTCACTCCTAGTTGCAGATAATAAATATTTATTACTCACTTTTTTACGTATGGAACAGCATATAATATGTATACCGTCTAAAAAGATTAGACGGTATATTAGATTTGCTCTTTAAGGGAATAGATCAGTATTTTATTCAGTTTTTGAAGAGCAGCATGAAGAGTCGCTTTTAATAACCGCGTCCTTGTTTGGAGTCTTTTCATTCTTTTCTTGAACTTCTTCAAATTCTACAGAGCAACAATCCTCATTAGAGGAAAATATTTTTTTGAAAAATGATTCTTTCTTTTCTTTACTCATCTTATCACCTCCTTAAAAAGTAAAGTATAGAATATATCCCGTGACAGTGGCACCGATAAGAATTGATACGATAAAAGCAGTTAATAACCGTGGTTTAAATAATTTGTTTAATAATAAAATCTCTGGAAGACTTGCGCCAGCGCCACCAATAATTAATGCTATTACAGCCCCCATACTCATTCCCTTGCTAACTAATGCTTCGGAAATAGGAATCATGGTTTCAACACGAATATACATCGGAATCCCTATTATAGCAGCAACAGGAATGGCAAATGGATGATCCTTACCCGCAATAGATGATATAAAATCAGCAGGGATAAAATCATGAATTACAGCCCCTATGAGTACACCAACAAGCAAGTAGGGTAATACGGGGTAAAAAAAACTCCAAGCATCTTTTAAAGCGATTATCCATTTCGATTCTTTTTGTCCTTCTCCATTTTGAGAACGTCGTATTTTTACATTTCTTAAATGTTTTTCTAAACCTAAAGTGTTAAAGATTAATCCAGCTAAAACTGCAAAGAAAAACATTGAAATGACATAAAATGCTGTTATTTTAAAGCCTAAGAGTTTCCACAATAAAATTACAATAACAGGATTTAATAATGGTGACGATATTAAAAAAGATATAGATGGTCCAAAAGGAGCACCAGAACTTAATAGGCCTGCCAAGATTGGTATTGTAGAACAAGAACAAAATGGAGTAAGTGCACCTAATAATGTTCCCGATATATACCCTGTTGCTTTATTGCCTTTTTGTAAAATACTCTTTATTTTTTCTTCTGTTACAACTTGTTGTAACAAACTAACAAGAAAACTAATAACAATAAACAGTGCAGTCAATTCTAGAAATAGTACTAAAAAATTTTGTAGAAATCCCATCCAATCCATCAGAAACATCCTTCCTTTTAAATTACAGTTTTTTTGCATTTCACTAAATAACAATTAATTTACTTGCATTAGTAAAAGTTTAGTAAGAAATATATTTAAGGCATTTGCTTCGTTTATTAAAATATCATTTAAAAAATACATCTTTGAAACGAAACTCCAATCCCCTAATCAGCCCTCTAGGAAAAATATTAAATGTAGCAGAGAAATAAATTTGCACTAATTCTTTTATTAAAAGACGTATTGAGCTCATTTATTTAACACACTAAAATAAATATTCAGCAGTCTCAAGATGATGAATAGAACATTCTGCCATTAGTTTACCTTTACTGTAAAGTACATTTTCCTACTAAATTCAAAGCTATTATTAGAATCACCACCTTATATTTTTATTAAAATGCAAAATATAGATTGCAATAATCAATAGTTGTACTTTGCAACTAATGGTTAAAGAAAAAGCCTACTATCCCATTAAATAGGAGGCTGACAACAATATTTACTTTTGTTTATAGCTTCTGACAGAAGCTTTAGTTCCGAAAATGTAGACTCTTTTTTATCCTTAGGAAGATAACTTAATATATCCAAAATCCAAGCAAACATCATATTACTGATTTCTTTTTCTAGAGCAGCACCTTGTTCTGTTAAGTCTAATGTAACAAAGCGTCGATCTTTAGAATCTGACTGGCGTAATACAAGATCTTTTTTTACAAGATCATGAATATGGCGACTAATTGTACTATTATCTAAATTTAGCTTTTCTGCTAAATCATTAAGGGACAGCTTAGGTGCACATTTAATTTCATAAAGTATGTGACTTTGAATTGTTGTAATTCCACAACACTGTGAACTCTCCTTCTGTAACACCCCAAATTGCCTAGATATTACTACAATTAAATTAAGCATTTCTTCAATACTTTGATTTGTTTTATTCATTACATCACCTTTGTGTAGTATATGATAATTAAATGTATTATGCAACTATTGTTATTAGCAGATTTAATTATAACTCTTAATATACCCAAAATACAACTGAAAAGCTTGAATTTATTATTACTTTAGTAAAAAGGCCATCGTTAATTTCTGAAAAAATAAAAGTAAATAAATCAACGAAAGTGAATACGATGGCTTTAAAAAGCCATGTCATATCTATGCATCAAAGTTTTGTACAATTGATGACTTAAATTTAGAAAATGGTTTATGTAATAGGATAATATTATTTTTTATAGTCGCAACAAGTTGTATAACGGAGAAATATTAATACTTTTATTTTATAATTCTCCAATTGGTATCTTTTTTCGGGTATTCGGATTATCGTGTGGAAAACCCATTTGTAAGGTTTAATGTTTACATAACACTAAATCGGATAATCGTGTGGAAATACTGTTAAAAACAAAAAAATATAATTAAATATTTTTATTTTATTGACTTTATCTTAAGTATGATTTATTATTACGTTATACGATATAACGCAATGCGTAATAATTATTGTAAGGGAGTGAGAGTATGGTTAAAAAAAGCAAATTCTCGGAACCTTCATTGTTTATTTTGATAAGTCTTGCTGAAAAAAATCGTCATGGCTATGCAATTATGGAGGATATTGAGGAAAATTATGATATCAAGTTAGGCCCAGGTACATTATACGGAGCCATTACACGTTTGGAGAAATCAGGGTATATAAGTGTACTTGAATCACAAGATCGTAAAAAGCCTTACAAGTTGACAGAGGAAGGACAAATATATTTAACTGAGCAAATTAAAGAAATTCAAAAAGTAACTTCACTTGGGTTGAAAAGGCTTGGTTTAGTATGAAGTGGCTTGTCTATATGTACCCTAAAAGTTGGAGAAGAAGATATGGTAACGAATTAATTGAGGTATTAAATCAAACAGATAAGTCATTTAAAACAGTGATCGACTTACTTTTAGGTATAATTGATGCTTGGCATATAGAGCTAAGTGAAAGAGATATTTACGGATATCGTATAAGCCAAGCATTAGTTCTAATTACCTTAATCAACGTATTTATTATTTTGAAAGTGAACCCATTAAAGGAGGTTATTTTGGTGGAACAAGTTGCAATGTTTGCGGTGTTGATTGCTATGCTTTCTTTATTCTTAGCGATTGTAACCTTTATTGTTAGTTTATTTAAGTTTGGAGTGAAAGAAGGTTTTTCTCTTAAAACAAAATTATCTAAAACGTCACTTGGTTTAATGGGGGTTTATGCAGTTTGCATTACAACATTTTTAGTGTTAATAAATTAACTTTAAATAAGTTATCCAAATATTGAATTACAAGTTACATGGTTTTTCTCTCTCATTCAGAAACATTTGATATGTATTAATTAGTTTCAAAAAGAATCCATTTTGAACATTTTCTTTTATCAAAGCGGATTCTTTTTTGATTTTATAATTTTGACTATTACATAACATAGGTAATTGGATCTTTTAAAATGAGTTTCAGTAAAGAGTCGATAAACATTAGTAAAGGAAAGAATAAATGTTAAAAAATATGCTTAATCTACCAAATCTTAAAATTATTCCTATGAAAGAGAGTATGGATGACTACCGATTTTTAGTAGAAACGGCATCCTCACTTCCCTCACACTGTCCAAAGTGTGGTACTGTTGCAAATTTATACAAGCATGGCTCAAAACAACAATTATTTTTCGATCTACCAATGCATGCAAATCGTGTTGGAATTTATGTTAAACGACAACGGTATAAATGTAGAGAACGTAATGAAACGTTTTTTGAAAACCTTCTGATATGGATGTCAATCGTTCAGTTACTAATAGACTTATAGATTGGATTCAAGAATCGAGCCTTGAAAAGACATTCACCAGTGTTGCTGACGAAATAGGCGTTGATGAAAAGACTGTACGTAACATCTTCAATGACTATGTTGCTGAACTTGAAGCACAAACAAAGTTTAGAACTCCTAAATGGCTTGGTCTTGATGAAGTTCATTTGTTAAAAAACTATCGTTTTGTCGTTACAGATGTTGAAAACAAGTCGGTAATTGACATTTTACGAAAACGTAATAAAGATGTGGCTATCAGTTACCTTTCAAGGCTCAAAGACATTGATAAAGTTGAACTTGTCTGGGCATATTATTAAGATTTAAGGCATATCTCCTAACCGTAGACTGAATCGTTTAGAGTAGTTTATGTTGAAGTGAGTTTAAATATCTATTTAAAAATCTCAATTGAGATTTTTAATAGTTAGATTGTTTCAGCATTTGGCAGAAACACCGATCCTGAACTGTAAAATGTCTTATAGAAAATAGTGAAGCTGTCATATCTATGTAAAAATGTTACTTATTTGAAGGTATTTAAACATTGAGCATTAAAAATATCATTTAACATAACCAATAACATTGCCATATTTTCAGGCAACACTATTTGTGTTGTGTCAATTTCATATATTCATTAATTAACTTGTCTAGCTTTTGGCTGATCTGTATAGTTAAAGGATGATTCATGCCCTTTTTATTACCGGTTTGAATCATCTTGATTTTTAAAGACTTAATTTTTAGGCATAATTCCTTTTTTGATTTCATTTTTTACTCCTTTTGTAATACAAAAATCTTTTTTTTCGTATATATCCTAGATTTCCGGATTGTGTAACTAAACTGCCAATTGTTCATAGAATTCACCCATTTTGATATAATAAAGGTCACTTATTAAAAAATAGAAATTTTCAAATAAAATAGTATGTAAAAGTTGGAAGGTGTGGACATGAAAAATCATATAAAGATAAATGGAAAGATTCTTCAAACCAACAAACGTTTTTCACAACTGAAACAAAGTCAAAAAGAGTGGATTGCTACAGAACTGTTTAACCTTTACCATGATAAAATGAAGGAGAGACGTACCACTAGAAAGCTTTCTGCTCATCACCGTGACGAAGTGATTTCATCTCTGTATAAAAAAAATGAAGATAGAGAAATATGGATTCCTTATCATGAAGTAGAAAGGTATGCATTCAGTAAAATCACGAAAATAATAAAATCGTTCAAGAAAAAATATCCTGAGTTAAGCACAGAAATAGAGGCTGAACACGTAGGAAAAAAGGATAAAAGTCTTTGAGCTACAATAAATCTTTATAATTGTGAGTGAATAATTTTTCACTCTATTTATTTTTTGATACTTTTTTAAATGATAGATTCGAATAATGATTAATCAGATAATTCAAATATACGGTTAATTTCAAGCATGATAGCTTGCTGTTCGAGCTCAAGTAGATTAATAATCCTGATCAATTCAGGAATTGCGTTGTCTATTGTATACACATTGTCTGCCATCAAACCATAAGTGACTTTCACTAGTTTTTCTTCTATTTCTGAAAAGGACAATTTTTGATTTAATTTATGCGTTAATAAACGTTCTTTTTCATTATCTTTAATCATCTAATCCCTCCTTTCTTAGCCTAATTCCTTACGCATACTTATAAAAGTTTCAGTTATTATATCGCGCATTAAAACGGAAAGTCAGCCTACAAAGGAGATAAGAAATATTTGTCAGTCGTATGAAGTAAATTTGCAAATGAAAAACAATGAATTCTTTTAGTGTGTCAACTTTTACTTTGAGTTATTTATAAATAAGCATAATAAGATACACCACTTATTCTTTTTCTGATAATTAAGTGGTGTATTTTTATACATGTAAATGTACTAGATTATTTACATTCTACAATCATCCAATTTGTATCTTTTTCTAATGTGAGTATATATTGCGAAAAATGTGTGGCTTTCGTTGCTTCATCAATATATTTAACAGTAACCCAAACTTTTATTTGATGATTTACTGTCTGAAATATTGGATGGACTAACTCTGAAAATAAATAATCCTTACCAATCGGTGGTAAGGTATTGTTTTTCACATAATAAGCAAGTTCTTTATCCGTCGCAGTAGGATAAAACGCAAAAAACGTTTCCAAAAACTCTGTTACTTCCTGTACAGTATCAGAATCAATCGTGCCATTGCTTTCAGGCTGTTTGGGTTCATAATCAGATTTTGTCGGTATGCTCCACAAGGTAGGATTTTGTGTAATAACTAGGCTTCCCAATTTATCTTGATAAACTAGAATACGATAGGTGGAGCGAACCCACTCACTATTTTTATCTTCTGTGATTTTTTGTTCTACCGAATAAACAACCGTATAGGTATCCTCATTTTCTTGCGATATCGACCAAATATTTATATCACCTACACTGGAACTGGTAGGAATATCATCTCTTACAGTATCAGTATTTAAAGCTTGTAAATTCTCTGTCAAATAATCATTGATCTTTTCTGTACGCTGCTCAATGGATTCTTTTTTATTTTGCCACGTGTAGTAATCTTTCACAAAGTTTTTCGTAAAGCTCTCTATTGCACTTGTATCCACCATCTTGGTTTCAATGATTTCTTTTTCATGAACCGTATGCTGGTCAATCGCTGTAAAGTTTTTGTATATTCCAAAGGCAAGGCTGCTAATCAATAGTATCCATAACATAATCACTGATTTTTTTCGTGTTCCAACAGTCCGTACTTTCAGTTTTTTAGATTTTGTTTCTAGTGTTTGTTTTTCTTTTTTCTTAAAGAATCTTTTCATCTATTCCAACCCTTTCTAATGTTTAATCCGTCCAGCTCCAATTAAGTGCTTTTGCCAGTAAGAAGACGTCAAATCCGCATAACCAATCGGATCGCCTGCATTATACATCTGATTATTTCCAATATATATCCCAACATGAGTAACATACGTACCCGCGTTATACGTGGAATGAAAAAATACTAAATCACCCGGTTTTGCTTGAGATAGAGGAATATGTTCGGTCACGTCATATTGTTGCTGTGCTGTACGTGGTAAGTTAATCCCAGCTTTCCGATAACTCCATTGTGTTAGTCCGCTACAATCAAAAGAAGTGTTCGGATTCGCACCACCAAAAACGTAGGGGAAACCTTCATACTTTAAGGCTTCATTCATGACCATCTGAACCATTTCATCATCAAATTGAGGTGAAATGAAATACTGACTCACTAAATCAACATAAAACATGTTGCCGTAAAGATAACGCCAGCCCCCATTTTTCTTTACGGCTATTGGATTGGAGTAAGTAGTTTTGCTGCCGCCCGAACGTTCCCTCGCAAAGCTTTCAGCTA